>NZ_JAPHNC010000003.1 GCF_026241255.1 Helicobacter sp. MIT 21-1697
GTTCGTGATTTAAGAAAGAAAAGAAAGAGGTAAGCGTGCGTAGAATTGATTGTATGCGTTTTGCTACGGAAATCCGAAGATAGAGTATTGTCCCTATGACGATAATTAATATCGTGGCTATGCTACACATTATAATAACCCATAAAAGTTTTATCAGAGATTGAGTAATAGACTTGCTAGGAATATATGATAAAGCACTCCAATATTTTCCGCCTTCTTTGAGTGGGGCAACAGAATGCATACCGATAACTCCCTCTAGTCCAGCAGCAGTGCGATAAGGAAAGATACCATTTTTACCTTCTTTGGCTGCCATAGCGATATTTTTTGCTTCTTGTGTGGGAACAATATCAACAAGCTTTTTGCCTATAAATTGAGGGTTTTGATTTACAAGAATAACGCCACTTTCATCAATAACAAAACGTTGGTCGTTTGTAAAAACCCGCGCTTCATCACTTAATAAAGGTGCGCCAAGTGTGCCAAAATCAACAAAGCAGCCCAAAGCACCTATGACCTCGCCATTTTTATTGTGGATAGGAACAGCAAAACCCTGCACAAAGTATTCTTTATTTTGAAAAGTGATTGATGTAGCAGACGATAAACTTGGTTTATTATTTGTAATAGCATCTTGAATAGATTCAAAATTTTTTATTGAATCTTCGGCTTTAATTAAATGTGCTTTCTTTCCTCTTTCCCCATTTTCTTCTGCAAGTAGGATAACTTCCCCTTTATCTGCGAGTGTGGTATATAAATACGCGTATTTTATGTTATCCACATTGTTTGGAATCCCGACAATAATATCTCTGAGATCTTCAATATTGACTACTTTTCTTTCCATTTGAGCGTTAATAATCGTGGCGTTAATAGATAGCGCGTCTAGTATCTCTGAAGCGACACTTTCTAGTAATGTGCCATATCGGTAAGAAGCTTGATGCAAGATTCTGTAACTTTCTTCTTCTAAAGTATTCTTTGAAGTGAGGATAATACAAGTTGCTAAAACACATACACAAACAATAACAAGCAAAGCAATCGCAAATGCGACTTTTGCTCCAATATTTAAACGAGAAAATAAATTCATTATTTACCTTTTATATTTATATAATGTTCAAAAAAATAATTTCATTAGGATAGCAAGAAGTTATTTGAGAATCAAGAGTGGGTAAAAATATTTTTACCTAATGTCAAAATAGTAACAAAAAATTAATGAATCATTATTACACAGGATAAAAAGCAGCCTGTGTAAAAAATTTAGGCAAAAAATGGAGCAACTAGAAAACCCAATCCTACCGCGAATATTATTGCAAGTGTGCCGGGCACAACAACGCCTAATCTTCCTGTATAGTCTGTTGCCATACCTCTTAATCGGATACCTAAAAAATTGCTCCAAATAGCACGGCTACTTGTAAAATCAGCGCTATTGTATCCATTAATAGTCATTATTTTTCATCAATAGCTCATTTATAGGGCTACACTTTCCTTAAATTGCTTCCTGCCAAAACCTAGAGGCTACGCAAAAGGCGAATTTTTTTGGAATTTTGCTCTATCTTCAGCACTCATATGTGGATTAAGCATATTTTTAGGTTGGAATATTTCATTGAGCTGCTCTTCGCTAAGAAGTTTTCTCTCTAGTGCAATATCTTTGACAGGTTTGCCTGTTTGCAAAGATTCTTTAGCGATTGATGCAGAATTTTCATAGCCAATATAAGGATTAAGCGCTGTAACAATGCCAATACTATTATAAACAAAATCACTGCATACCTTTTCATTCGCAGTGATACCATCAATACATTTACTCGCAAGGGTGAGCATAGCATTTCTCATCATAGAGATAGAGTTAAAGAGCCCATACGCAATCACAGGTTCAAATACATTAAGTTGCAGTTGTCCGCCCTCGCTAGCAAAGCTTACGGTTACATCATTGCCAATAACCGCATAGCATACTTGATTCACCACTTCGGGAATCACAGGATTGACTTTGCCCGGCATAATAGAGCTTCCGGGCTGCATTTTGGGGAGATTGATTTCATTCAGTCCTGCTCTTGGTCCCGAGCTAAGTAATCGTAAGTCATTGCAGACTTTGGAGAGTTTCACAGCTACTCTTTTAAGCACCCCGCTCACTTGCACATATGCACCCGTATCTTGTGTGGCTTCAATAAGGTCATCTGCAGTTTTAAATGGGTGTCCTGTAACTTCGCAAAGCTTCCTTTGGACAATTTTGGGATAATCAGGGTGTGAGTTTATACCTGTGCCAATGGCTGTTCCGCCCATATTAATTTCAGTTATAAGGCTTCTCGCTTCAAGCACACGCGCAATATCTTCGCCCATCATTACTGCAAAAGTATGAAACTCCTGCCCCAAAGTCATAGGCACAGCATCTTGGAGTTGAGTGCGCCCCATTTTAAGCACATCTTTAAATTCTTGAGATTTTTTATGAAAAGAAGTTTTAAGCACTTCCATATCTTTGGCAAGAGCAGAAAGTTCATCATAGAGAGCTACGTGAATGGCAGTAGGATAGGAATCATTTGTAGATTGTGAGAGATTGACGTGGTCATTTGGGTGGCAGTATTGATACTCACCTTTTTTATGCCCCATAATTTCTAGTGCTAAGTTTGCTATTACTTCGTTCGTATTCATATTTGTGCTTGTTCCTGCACCGCCTTGAAGCATATCTACTACAAATTGCTCTCTTAACTCACCTGCGATGAGTCTATCGCACGCCTTGCAAATCGCCTCTTTTTTTTGTTCATCTAGCAATTTAAGTTCATAATTTGCCAAAGCTGCTGCTTTTTTCACTTGTGCAAAAGCCTTGATAAAGCTTGGATAGCCACTTAATTTATCGCCTGTAATATTAAAATTTTGTAATGCTCTAAAAGTTTGCACCCCATAATACATATCATCGGCGATTTCAAGCTCACCGATAAAATCGTGTTCTATTCTAGTCCCCATTGTAGCTCCTTTGAGTTAGTACATAATGCGTTATCGCTGATAACTGCCAAGAATTATATACCCTCAAAATTAAAACTCATCTGAATATACATCAATAATTAACGATAATGATTTCATTATATAAAAATTTATATATCATTAAGATTTATTCATATATAATACGATATATATAATTTTATAGAATGGAGGGGAGATGAAAAGTTTATGGCACACAATGGCAAATACAAGTTTTGCATTAAGTTGTTGTCTAGGGGGGGGGCTATACGCAAATGAAGTTTATGATTTAGGGCGCATAGAAATCTCAAGTAAAAAAGTAGATAGTAATGCTACTTTAGGCATTATCACAAGCAAAGATATTGCAAATACCGCTTCAAATGATGTAGCAGCTGCACTTCGTTATACACCCGGTGTGTTTTATCAGCCACCAGCAGCAGGGCGAGGAGAGCCTACACTTGGCATACGCGGATATTCTACGATTCATATAGGAATGTTTATTGATGGAATCCCTGTGCATAGCGTTTATGATAGGCAGAGTGATTGGAGTCAGTTGAGTTCCTTTAGTATTTCAGAGATTAATGTGAGCAAGGGCTACACAAGCCCCATTTATGGCGTGAATACACTCGGTGGCGCAGTGAATATCATCACTTCTAAACCTAAAGATAAGCTGGAACTTACCGCGAAATATAATTTCATCAGCAATAATGAGAATCAAGCCGCCCTCTCCTTTGGTAGCAATGTGGGCAAAGTGTATTATCAGCTAAGCTACACCCTTACCGATAGAGATTCTCTGTCCCTCTCATCAAAGTTTAAAACTACGCAGCTTCAACCTACTAAAGATAAAGTCAATTCAAATTATAAAAATCACACTTTGCGTGCGAAACTAGGCTTTGAGCTAAATGAGAATCACGAATACTCGGTGAATTTTATCTACCAAAAGGGTGAGAAAGGCGGTATGATGGACGCAAATGGCACAAGCACGAATTGGTGGAATTGGCCCAACTATGACAAAATCACCGCCTATATCTTGGGCAATTCTACATTTAATGATGTTATCTCGCTCAATTCTAAGCTCTACTATGATAGCTTTGATAATAGATTAAAAGTCATTGGTGCTTGGAATGGGAGTAGTATTTTAAGCACTACTTGGGCAAGTTCAAGTGTCAGTCCAAACCAACCTTATATTTCGCATTATGATGATTATTCTTTAGGGCTTATAGAGACATTAAGTTTTGATTTTGATGAAAGCAAAAATCTCAAAGTGGGATTAAATCTCAAGCAAGACAATCATAATAACACCTTAACGCGTTGGAATACAAGTAATACTTTCACAAGGAGTGATGATAAACTAAAAGACATTTCTACTTCACTCTTTGCCGAATACGCCCATACTTTGAATGATACTTTTCGCCTTGCCATAAATGGTAGCTATGATAGAAATGATATGCTTAAAGTGCTGCTTGAGAATGTAGAGGATAAAACTTATAGCATTTATGGCTGGACTTTACAGGGTATCGTGTATGCCAATGCAGGAGATTACACGAGATTACACGCCAATATCGGGAGAAAATCTAAGCTTTTAACCCTCAAAGAGCGATATAGCTCAATGTGGGGCAATCGTGTGGCTAATCCAAATTTGCAAAATGAGAGTGCGATAAATTATGAACTCGGCGTAGATGTTGAGATTGAATCCACAAAAATAAGCCTTGCAGGATTCTATAATGATTTAAACAATATGCTTATCTCTGTTAATGCAGGGAATAATAACTGCCCAGCAGGGAGCAATTGTGTGAAGCTTGATAATGTCAAAGAGGGCTATTCTTATGGTGTAGAATTCGCTTTCAAGCAAGGATTCTTAGATGAAAAAATTGTCTTAAATGCGAATTATACTTATGTAGAGCGCAAAACTTCAAATGCTTCAGGCTCAAGTTTTGGTGTTGATGGGAGTAGAATCTTAGATTATCCTAATCATATCGCTAATACCACACTTGTGATTTCGTCTATGAAGCAATTTGATGTCATCGGTTTGGCGACATTTCAAAGTAAGCAGTGGTATGGCATAGGTTCTCGGCGAGCTATAACAAGTTATGGACAAAATAATGACATTTTTCTCCTTGATGTAAAGGCAAATTATCGCCCCATAGAATCTCTACAATTCTCTTTGGGAGCATATAACCTCCTTGATAGAAACTACTTCTATGGCAGTGGCTACTATATGGCTGGGCGTAGGATTATGGCTGAAGTGAAATATAGATTCTAAAAGTTTAATCTTAAATATAAAGGAGTAACAATGCGTTTTCTTATTTTTAGTATAGGCTTTGCTCTTGCACTGCTTTTAAGTGCGTGTGGAGACAAAGAGAGTAAGGCAGCAAATCAAGAGGTGGAGCAAGCACGACACGAATCTCAAGAATCTATATCAAATGAGGGTGGAGAGAGTACTACTGCTTCTCTAGCAGATACATCTTCTTGTGAGCTAAAAGCCTTTGGTGCTTCACCGCCTTTGAGTGTGCTTTTAGAAATTTTATGTCCTAAGTGTATGATAGGGCTAAATTATAAGCCTTATCCCGAAGATGTGCCATTTATGCCTGATAATGTGGTAAATCTCCCTATATTGGGGCATATAGGGAATAATTCCCTCTCTTTTGAGGAGATTGCAACACTTAAGCCCGATGTGATGTTTTTTAGTGAGCAAACTTTAGATTCTATCCTAGAGCCTTATGTCAATATCGGCATTGAGGTAGTGAAAGTGCCAACTGATGATTATATCCAAGCTATCAAAGTATATGCGGAGGCTTTAGGCAAAGATAAAATATGTGGAGAGGATATTCATACTCGCTCCTCAAATCTCATAAGATTTATAGAAAGAAGCAATGCGATGCTTGGAGCAATAGCATCTCAACTTAGCGAAGATACTGCAAATAAGCGTCCAAGCGTGTATTTCGCACAAGGCTTTGATGGGCTTAAAACACAATGTGGCAAGAACGACAAAAAAGATTTGGCTTATAAAATTGGCGGGATAAATGTGATAGATTGCGAGATTCTAAGCACAGAGCAACAAGCAGGGATTGACTTTGAACTTCTAGCAAAGCTCAATCCACAAGTGATTTTTGTGCGTGAATTGCCTTTATTTAAGGAGCTAAGCGAGAATCCAAATGAGAAGTGGAACGCCCTAGAGGCTATATCACAAAAAAGATTCTATTATGCGCCTTCAACGCCAAGTAATTGGCTTATGCGTCCATCAAGCATAATGCAGAGCATAGGGCTGATATGGGCAGCCAACAAGCTTCACCCAAATCTTATCAGTAATGAAGAGGCAAAGATTTACACCCAAGAGTTTTTTTCAGACTTTCTTAAGCCCTTAAGCGATGAGGAATACGCTAGAATACAGGGATTATAGAATCTAGATTCTATACATATCAAGGTGTATAAAGGAGATGTATGCAAAAACATTTGTGGGACAAAAAGGCGCAGACTTTTCCTCGCTTTGTCAAAGACACAGAGGATACCTTAGAGATACTTGCGTTTTTTAAAAATGAGGGCGTGAGATTTGCTCATAAAAGGGTGCTTGATATTGGAGCAGGAAATGGGCGATTTGGTCTGCAAATTGCCTTTGAGGCAGCAAAACTTTATGCAACTGATATTTCAAAAGTGATGCTTGATAATCTCCAAATAGATGCACAAAGTTTGGGCTTAAAGAATGTAAGCACTCTTTTAAGTGCGTGGGAAGATGTTGATATAGAATCTTTGGGAGAGATTGATATTGCCTTTGCTTCTATGACACCTGCACTTAATAACCTTGCAGGATTCATAAAAGCTATTAATGCTTCAAAGGAGGGTTTATGTTATGTAGGCTGGGGGAGAGTGAGAGAAAGCGCATTTTTAGATGAGATTTTTGCAGCGCATTATATCAAGGTTGAGCTTCCTGTGGGGTTGCCTCAAGCTTTGCAATGGCTCAAAGAGCTAGGATATAAAGAGCCTACATATTGTTATAAAGAGGCGGCATATACTTATAAATCAGACATACAAAAAGCCATAAATGACATAAAATGGCATATTTGTATGCATCAAGGTGAGCCAGATGAAGAGAAAATCAAAGCCTATCTGGATAAAAAGCAAGTCAATGGATATGTGAGCTATGAGCAAAAACGTGAAGTAGGGATTTGCTTTATTCCACGCGTTTAAGCATATATTAAACGATGATTGAAATGATGTAGGGGCAAAAATGAGAAAAAAGATATTTTTTCTTTGCGGCGTATTCGCGCTTCTTGTGTGTGCTTGTATTATCGCTTTAGGGCTTGGGCGATTTGATATTGCATATAGCGATATGTTTGCCCTTGTGAGAGAATATTTTGAGAATTCAAGTAAAAGTATAGATTCTATCATTTTTGTAGAGGAGCGACTAAGGCGCATTATTGCAGCCTTATGTGTGGGTGGGGCTTTGGCACTAAGTGGCGCACTCTATCAAGGTATTATTGGGAATCCTCTCGTAAGCCCGAGTATTCTTGGAGTGCTTAATGGAGCAAGTTTTGGCGCAGCTTTGGGTATGGTGCTAGGCTTTGGGATTTTGGGTATTGAGGCTTTATGCTTTGTCTTTGGTATTGTCGCAATGAGTGTTTCTGTATGTCTTGCTCATCTTTTTGATAAGAGTATGAGCATTTTAATGCTTATACTTGGTGGTATGGTAAGTGCTGCGTTTTTTGGTGCGGGAGTGAGTGCATTAAAGCTTTTAGCTGACCCTTATAATACCTTGCCAAATATCGTATTTTGGTTGATGGGTTCGCTTAGCTCTGTGCAGAGTCTCCCTTTGGCATTGCTTTGTGCGATATTTGTTGTTGGTTGTTTTTTGAGCGTGATTCTCGCCTCACGCATTGATTTACTTAATCTTGATGAAGAAAGCGCAATGAGTTTGGGCATAAATGTTAAATACGCACGATTGCTTTTTGTGTTGCTTGCTACGCTTTTAGCGAGTGCTTCTGTGGCTGTTGGGGGGCTTATTGGCTGGGTTGGGCTTATCTGTCCTCATATTGCGCGTTTTGTTATAGGGGCAAATCATCGCTTTATGCTACCATTTTGTATTCTTTTTGGTGCATTATTTTTGCTTGTGTGCGATAGCTTAGCGCGAAGTGCATTAAGCACAGAAATTCCGCTAGGCATTGTGAGTGCGGTTGTGGGGATTCCTATTTTTGTGGCTCTTTTGGCACAGAGGGCAAAAAATGTCTAAACCATTTTTAAGAGTGAGTAATCTTACCCTTTTATATCCTAAGTCTCCCGCTTTACCTTTGCTCAATAACATAAGCTTTGAAATAGCTCAAGGTGAGATTCTCTGTGTGCTAGGACCAAATGGCAGTGGCAAAAGCACACTTTTAAGAACGCTTTTAGGGGGCTTTGCCTATCGTGGAGAGATTATTATACAAGGTGCAAATGCGAGGGATTTCAGTGCCAAGCAAAGAGCGAAGTTTCTAAGCTATGTCCCACAAAATTATCATATCAGCTTCCCTTATAGTGCGCTTGAAGTGGTGCTTATGGGGAGATTTAACCATAATCGTTTATTGTATTCAAAATCTGATAAGCATAAGGCTCTCAAAGCCTTAGCAATGCTAGAGATTGAACATCTCGCATACAGCTCTTATCCTACGCTAAGCGGCGGACAAAAGCAACTTGTGCTTATTGCGCGCTCCTTAGCTCAAGAGAGTGAAATTATTTTGCTTGATGAGATGACAAGTGCGCTTGATATGTCCCATAGCTTTGCGTTATTAAAGATTCTCAAAAGTATTCAAAAAAGCATTATCCTCACTTCGCATCACCCCGAGCAGTGCTATATCGCGGATAAAATTGCTTTGCTAAAAGACGCGCAGCTTTTGTGCTATGGGGGTAGAGAAAATGTATTAACAGAAAGCTATATACAAAAACTCTATGGCATAGAATCTTTGAAAGTGCCTTTGCCAAATGGCGGAGTGTATTTTTGCCCAAAAATATAGAACACAAATCCCCTCATCGCTTTTCTATGATTGTGAGCTTTTGCCTTTGCAGTGCGCTTTATGCGCTTATGGTTATAGGGTATAACTATGCAAGTGCGCATTTTAAGACTGCTGGAGAGGCGCAAAAAATCTATCTACTCTCCTTGCAATATTTTAATAATGATGCGGGTGAAGATTCTAAGGCAATAGATAAAAAGCAAAAAGACAAGAGTAAAACATTGAAAAGCAAAAAAGCACAGAGCAAAACTCTATCAAAGAAACTTGCAAGTAAAGATGAGACTTTGTTGGAGAGTGCGCAAGAATCTGCTATCAATCAAACTCAAAGTGTGCAATCTCGCTCAAGTAATGTGGCGGAGGTAGATTCATATATGAAATATGTCTATACGCTTATTGCTAAGGCTTCTATGCGTCAAAGTGTTTTAAAACATACGACAACAAAGGGAGAAGTGAGCCTTATCTTTAGTATTGATATGCAAGGAGGCATACACGATATTCATATACATAAAAGATCTCAAGATTCGCATATTGATGAGGTGGCAATATCCACGATAAAGAGTATAGAAAAGGAGCTAAAAAAGCCAAGCAAGGAATACACGATGAGTGTAACGCTTGGCATTGGTAATAATAAAAGATAAGAATCTAAGACATTAAAAATCAAGTGTGATATTTGCCCAATATCTGCGCCCCTCTTGAATCATCGCGCCGTGCATATTGACATTCCCATTACTACTACCATAAGTATAATTTCTAAAATCAATAAAGTTTGTATCAAAGAGATTATACACGCCGCCATTTAAGCGGATAGATTCTGTAATTTTATAGCCCAAGCCGAGATTGACAATCGTATAAGGCTTATAGTATGTGCCTCCAAGTGTATTTCTAATGGCTGTTGCTTGTGATGAATCACCTAAAGCACTTGTATTCAGCAAACCTGCTTTGTGCTGTCCTTGCAGGTAGATATTGAATTTATTGTGTGTATAAGAGAGTTTGGAGACGATATTATGTTTTGCCACACTTGAGAGAGGTCTGCCTTTATTGCTCCCTGAAGTAATTTCAGAATCCACAAAAGTATAAGCCACATCAAAGCCTACGCCATAAATAGGTTTAATGCCAAAGCTAGATTCTATGCCTTGAGAGAACGCGCTATCGGCATTGATAGCTAAACTACACTGAGTACTACTTCCTCCATAATTATTGCAAGTAATCTCATAAAACGCACCTTGTGCATTTTTATTCACTCGTGTGCTTTCAATTTTATCTTTAAAGTTTGAGCGGAAAAACATTAAAGAAAAATCAATATATTTTCCATCAAAAATCGTGCCTATTTCATAGCTCACTGAAGTTTCTGGTTTCAAGTTAGGATTACCCAAAAAAGCAAGAGTGCCTTGACTTCCATAGCCATAGACAGCGTCAATGAGCTGATTAGCATAAGGAGCTTTATATCCTGTGGCTACCCCGCCTTTAAGCGCAAAGCCATCAAGAATCTCATATACAAGATATGCGCGTGGGCTGACATTTGAGCCGAATTTATCATTATAATTATATCTTGCCCCAAGTGTGAAAGTGAGCGGCTCAAAGATATTGTATTCATCTTCGGCAAAGAGTGCGAAAGTATTGCGATTATGACTTGCAGGAGTTGCAGCTAAATCATAATAATTCTCAAAGCGATATTCTGCACCCACATTTAAAATATTACTCTCTCCCAAAGGAAGCAAAAGCCGCGTATCAGCGATAACATCATTAGAGGCAATATCTCTGTTTTTACCAAGATTTGGAGAACTTGTTTTCCCTGCGACAAGTCGCCCTGTATTATTTGTGCGCATAAATTGTAGAGTGTTTTTCCAAGTCCCAAAATCATAAGAGCCTTTATGTCCAATAGCCCCAAGAATCTTATCTACACCCACTTCTTTTTCATAACCACCCCTACCTGATGAAGTATTTACACCAAGTGTGCCTATTTCTCCCTTGCGATTATCATAGGTTGATGTCGTGTAATCTACATCAGCATAGAGCATATTTTTGCTATCAGGTAGCCAAGTGAGCCGTGTGCCGACATTGAGCAATGAAAATTTTGTGCCGAAGAAAGTATTGACATCTTGCCCTAAGTCATTTTTAGGTCTATCACTTGGATTTCTGTGAATCTGTCGCACCCTAAAGGTTAGCCCTAAATGCTTTGTAAGCCCACCCTGTGTCCAAAGTGAGTTTTGATAAGTATTGCCAAAAGTAGAAGATTCTGGCACAATGATTTGAGATTGAAATGATGTGTGCCATTTCTCTGTAATGGGCTTAGTAACGATATTGACAACACCGCCTATTGCATCACTTCCATAGAGTGTGCTCATAGGTCCTTTGATAACCTCAATGCGCTCAATCGCACCCATTGGAGGGATAAAGGTATTATATACGCCAACGCCTAAGTTCGCAGTAGCTACATCGCCACTAGGATTTTGCCTTAAGCCATCAACCAAAAAAAGTGTATAGCCAGAGGGCATACCACGAATAGAAATAGCCGAAGCACCGAGTTTGTTTGAAGTTTCATCAAGACTTACGCCGGGCACTTCTTTAAGGGCTTCGCCTAAGTCTCTATAAGGTTTTTGCTCTAGTTCTTCTTTGGTGATGATATTTACAGACGCTGGAGCATCAACTACATTTTTCTCGCTCCCTGAAGCGGCGGTAACGACAGATTTTTGTAATTTGACATTGCGCGTTGCGCTTGGAGATTGCACTTGCTTTGCGGATTCTGTGATTTGAGAAGTTTCATTTCTTATCTCATCGGCATAGGCACAAAGGGATAAAAAGTAGATTATCCCCCCCCCCAATAGTATTCTACTTATTGTTCTCATTTTATTTCCTTTTATATAAAAGTATTTATAAACTGAAAGCGAAATTATAAATATACAAAACTTAAAATAAAATTTATTATAGGAATAATTACTAAAATATATAAAATAGAGTTGAGGAGAGTGATGTTGTTGAGAAATTTTGATTCTATTTTTTAGATGATTTGCATTCTTCAAATGCTTTAATATGTGTTGCATTTCTTGTTGTATAAGTATTATATATTCGTGCATAGGAGGATACATTGAAAGCAATATTACTTTTATTTATTCCTTTTTTGTTTTTGAGTTGTGCGCTCCCACCTGACAGAGAGCCTTATGCAGATTGTAGAAAGACGCACGCACTTGATTTTTGTAATTGGTGGGACGCACCACAAAAAAATGCGTTTGGCTCAAGTGAGGCAGGATATAGGGATAGGTGAAAAACCTTTCTTTGATTTGCTTACCCGATGTTTTAGCCGCTTTTTAAATTCTTTTATGGTAAAATGAAAGCCTCTATTGATAGGTTGTGTATAATAATGCTCTTGTATGAGATAAAGAGGGTAATCTGCCTTTATTTTTACCTCGTTATAGGGTTGAGACAGGATAAGCTGGTGGCTGATAGCTTTGATAAACTAAAGCAGAGTTTGGAATGAGCGAATTTTAAAAAAGGGTCAAAATGAAATATGCAATAGTTTTAATAGCATTATTTTATGCAGGGTGTGCTAACTGCGGAGATTTATGTATGAGTGCGACACAGGGTGCAGCATTTGGCGTGGGAGCAGGAATAGGTGCTGGAGCGATGAGCGCTGTATTAGGGGGCAACTAAAGTTTAGCCGCTTTTTAAATTCTTTTATGCTAAAATGCTACACCTCCCAAATACTCCTTTTTTTGCAAAGATAATCTAGCATATTGTTTTTTTGTTATTTCTAATTGTTTCTCTGTTTCTTTTAAATCAGCACATACTTTTTCATATTCACTTTGATTTTTAGCTATTTCTATATCAATAGATTCTATATCAAACAATTTCATTAGCTTAGTCTCTTTATTGTTTGATTGAGAATCTTCAACAATAGGTTCTATATTTTCTTGCTCTTGTGTTTCTATTTGTATTACATCATTCATTTTTATTACGCTGTAGGCATTTTATTTTTTATTTGTTACAACAAATGATATTTGAAATTTACCATCGTCTCTTAAATGATAATCATTCGTTTTCACATTTAAATAAAAAACACTGACTTTTCTTTTAAACTCATTCATAAATTTTGTAAAAAAATCGTGCATATCATTTCCATTATACACTCCTTCAACACCAACAATTAATATATCATCATTTTTTTTATTTATATCACACTTTAATGTTTTAATTTTATTCATATTTGAACCTAGAATACTTGTTACTAATGCCTTGATTTTATCTTTGTATCTTTCTATCTTTGCATCAACCCTAACAAATTTTTCACCCTTATAAGTTACATACTTTGGATTCATTAATGCCCCTTCGTTTTAGTTTGTAAATTATAACACATTTCTATTTTATTTTTACAAATAATTACCCGCATACGATTCTTGCCATTGCGCTGCTCTTGCAGATTTATCTTGTAATTCTCTTACATTTTCTTTTTTGACTTCTTCTTTGCGCTCTGCCTCTACATTATCTCTTTGTGCTTTAGCAATGGCTTTGTCTTCCAAAATCTTATTCCAAGTATCAACATAATGTGCATTACCAAATATGTCTCTAGTTTGTGTATTGAGTGCCGTTTTAGCCGCTTTTTAAATTCTTTTATGCTAAAATTTTCCTTTTTGTATCATAATGGCTCTATGAGTAGAAAAGAGAAAATAAAGGCAATGATTGATTTTTACAAAGCTATGATAATGCCTTTATGACTGCCTTGTTTGGTGTGCTAAGCTATACTTTTATGCACTATAAAGACTTTTTAATGCAAGAAACGATTATTGTCATTGTTTGCGTTATCAGTATTTTGTCAGTTCTCTTTGTATTTGTAAAACTCTTTTTAAGAGAAATTAATAAACTTGAAAAGGAGAAAGAATAATGGGTTTTCTTGCTCTTATTGTAGCGTTTATAGCTTTTTTTGGATTTACCACATACTTGATTTATAAACTTTCTAAAGTTACACAATAGGGGATAACGCTATTATTGTGCTTCGCACTTTGCGTTGTTTTAGCCGCTTATTAAATTCTTTATATGATAAAATATAGCGTAATGTTTATGCAGGCAATCGGACAACATTTAAATACCACAGCATAAAGGAGCAGAAATGAAATTCGCGGCATTCTTAGCCATTGTATTAATATGGGTATTGATAGGAGTAAATTGGGTAAAAACAACTGAAAGAACACAATGTAAAAAAGATATTTTGAGACCGAATGATGCCCTTAGCAACGGAATAGATGCTCTTTTTGATTGCTGGGGCAAATCATACAACAAGGAGTAATAATGGGAATGTTAGATATATGCTTATTAGTATTGGGCAGTATAGTTGCTTTTAGAGTTATACTTATATTCTATAAAAAATGGGAAAAGGAGGACTAGATTATGAAGTTTGTAAGATTATGGACAAAAATTGTTTTTAAAGCAAAGTTTAAGCTTGGAAGTGTTTTAAAAATTTGGTCGCCATAATAAACGCTTTTTTCTTAAAATAAAATTAAACTCATTTATCCCTTAAAAAATTTCTTGTTGCTCTTACTTAGAATCTTCTTAGCCTTTTTTCAATATTCATATCTTTTTTAATCACTTACCTTACGCATTTTTTAAGTTTTTGGAAATTATTTTCCACCCTTTATTAGATTTATATATAAGGGAAAAGATAGAATTATTTATTTCACTAGAAATTAAGATTTTAAGTAAAAAAGAAAAGCTTTGAAATTATAAAATCTCATTTGTTTTAAGTGTGAGAGAAATTGCTTTCAAGTGAGGTATGCAAAAGAGTTTCTTTGTTTTATATTCTACTAAAGGATTTATGAGTTAGTTCCTAAAATTGCTTCTAAGATTAAACAACATAAGTTCCTATTTTGTCTTAAATTGCTTTGAAGTGAATTTTAAAGTGCTTGCAAAGAGAAAAAAGAATAGAATTTGAGTGATGAGAAGTAAAGATTTTAAAGAAAAAAATTTGCTATAAAGTGAAATAAGTTTTGTTCTAAAGTGAGAGAGGTTTGCTCTTAAGAAATTTAAGTTTGATTTTTAGATTTATAAACTCTTTTTTTGTCTATGTTTTTTTTGAATTGAGATTATGTGTTTTTGCCGCACTTGAGTATAAATTTTTTTGCAATCTTTCCTAAAAATTGTCATATAATGATAATTTTGCTATAATTCCGCTATGTGCGGACTTTCAAACGCAAAATACACATTTTGAGGGTTATCCTGCACATTTCTGCCTTTCTCTGATTTTTATTATCTTTTCATTTACTTTTTTCTTTGGTATTTTTATACAATGCCAGTGTGAAATTTGCAGGAATTTGATACGAGTTTTAAGAAGGTCATCTAGTCAAAATATAAGGGAAAAAATGCGTGATGTCATTCTTGAATTACCACCTGAAAATTCTTATGAACAAAGCGAATTATTTGAGTATATTTCTTTCAAAAAAATTCGCAAGATTCCTGAGCATTATCCAATTAAAATTAAACGAGCTTTTAGGACAAATTTTGAGCGCAATGTTGCACTTTTCTCTCCGCAAAAGAATCCTCATCAAAGTTCTAGCAAAAATGTTGTGATTAAAAACATTGGGAATATGAAAAAAGCTCATTTGTGCAATGCGCTTTCTTATACTTTCTCTCATAGTGAATTGCAAGTAGGTTTTAATCATTTAGGAGAATGTGTTAATGCAGGAGAGATTCTTGAGGATTGGGGGCAAGACTTTTCATCAAATCCCAAAACAAATGAAGCAATGCACCTTGTCTTTTCTCTCAATGAACCACATTCTCAATCTGTGCTTGATACGCTTTTAGAATCTACACGCCAAACTATGCAAAGTTACTTCTCTGAATACAAGTGGGTTTTAGTGCCACACTCTCATCAAAACAAGCCTCATATTCATATCATTGTAAATAAAAGTAATATGTTTTCGGGCAAGAAACTTCACTTTAAATCTAAGGGAGAGATTTCTCATTTTTTTGAGGAGCTGCGAGAGGATTTTAAATATAATCTTTTTGAGTATTCAAGAGGCAAACTTGATTATACCAATGAGGTAAAATTTGATAAGAAATTTCGCCAAGATATGTTGAGCTCCAAAATAGAAAAATTAGAGCAGCTTAACCTTATTGCTCCTGCCCAAAAAGAAATTGATTTTATGGCAAGTTATAAGGAAGCCATTACCGATGTGAATCAGAGGCTTAATGGTTTGGATATGCGCGCTAAAAATACAAAGAAATCTTTGCATAACAATACCAATCATCTAAAAAATATCCAAAGCAAAATTGCACAGCGAGAGGAACAGGGCTTAAATGTTGCCTTACTTTTGGAAAGAGCGCGAATTGTGCAAGAAAAATTAGATAAAGACAAACGAGATATTGATGAAATTGAATTACGCAAAAGTGAGCTTGAAAATTATATGCGACATTTCTTAAATTGGGAGGAGAATTTTTCAAACTTTACAAAGAATTTCCAAACACAACAAAAGCAAAAGGCTTTTCTTAAATCTTTTAAAGGATTTGAGCGATACTTATCTATTGAACTCAATACCAAGCTCCGTGATATACAAAGGAGTATTTTGCATAATGAGAAATTAATGCAAGAAAGCTTTAAAAATATCAATGAGGGTATGCTTGCATCTCTTAGTGATATGAAACCTAAAAGTAATGTTTTTGTGTTAAAAAAGCAATATTCTAAGCTTCTTTTTTATAAAGGTATTGTCTCTAGTATTGAATTTGAGAATAATGCAAATTTGCGTGATAAAAAAGCACAGAGCATAAAAGAACTTAGTGCGCTTCAGGCACAGATTGTAAATATGCTCAAAGAGCAAGCAAATCAATTACCCCGCTCTGTCAAAACAACATTACAAGAAATAGAGAATCTTAAAAGCAATACTTCTCTTAATGATATTGAATTAGCAAAGGCTTATGTGCGATATACTAAGAGACTTTCATTTTATGAAAAATCCATAAAAGCCCTTCAAGGATTCCAAAAGCAATATGGCATTGACTTTAAACTTGAGAGTGAGTTAAAGGGTGCGCAAGATATACTAAAGCAAACAGAGATTACAGAGCAAAACAACATAAATGCTCCACAAGAAGCCAAACAGATTGCTTTAGATAATCAATCTATAAAAGTAACCAATAAAAGTGTGCCTGAAGCGGTCCATACAAAAATAGGTGAGCGAACAAAGACTTAGTATTGATTAAGCTTTTCAATTTTTTCAAGGAGGCGAGTTTTAATATGAGCCTTTCTTTGTGCAAAATAAGAGCGTAAGGCGTCCTCTACAAATTTGTTTTTACTCTCTTTTCTTTCGCCAAACTCATTGAGAAATTCATCAATCTCCTTAATGAGATTTTCATCAAGAGTGAAGGTAAAATTGCGCCTATTGTTACCCTTTTGTTCCTCTGCAAAGTCTTTGTCTTTAATGTTGTTGCTAAGTGCTTGCGCTTGTTTATTACTTTCTATCTTGTTGATTTGCTCTAGTTTTTTTGTGGTGTATTTCATCGTGTTTTACCTTTTTGTCTGAGTGATTTATTCGCTTGAGGGGCTTTTGTAATATCTAATTTGTGTTGTAGATTCTGAAAGTTTTGCAATGTTTGCAAAGTATTTGCATATTCACGCACAAAAAAATCCACAAAATTTTTTGTCTCTCCTTTTTCATAATAGGCAAGCATTGCATCTTTATACTGCGCTTTTATCTCTGTTGCTGCCCTTAGGGCATTAAAGGATAAAAAAGGTAAGCCATCATTAAGCAAACTAAGATTTTGCACAATTCTTGCTAGTCTCTTATTACAATCTTGAAAGTATTGCAAATAGGCAAGATTATTGTGAATATAGATTGCCTTATCAAAGGGATTAAAAATCTTATTAAAATAAGTAAGCATTTTATCCATTTGCACTTCTAGTTCTTGGGGATTATTCAGAGGAATATAATCGCTATTTCCTATGGTAACAGCAATATCTCTCACGCCACCTTGTGCTTTTTTGGGGAGCAATCCCTGCGAAAGCATTTGATGAATCTCTCTTATAGTGTGCTTTGTAATAGGAGGCTTTTCCTCTAGGACATACTCAAGGGCAGCTTTGATATTTAAAAGCATATTGGCTTCATCTATACTTTTAGAGCTTATGGGTTTGCGTGTTTCAAAGAGTGTTTGTGCCTCGCCTCTCGTGTAAGTATTGCCCTCAATAATGGCTGAAGTATAGATAAAATCAAAGCAAAGCTTATTTGCAATGGATTTTTCATCTTGTGTCTCTGTTATAAGAGAATCTAGTGAGATTCCTTGAGCGAGACTTATCAAGAAATTGTTTTGCTCTTGGGATAAAAAGCTTGTTATATCCAAAAATTCGGGGTTGTAGGCTATCATCTTATTCCTTAATTCATTATTTCGCTAAACACTTCTTCAAACTTTTGTTTTGCCTTGTCATCGCTATATTCATTTATGCCTAAGCCCTCACTTATAGCGCGTTTATATGCAATTTTATCATAAATAATATTTTCGCAGATATGAATATCATTTATTGAACTTTCTTTGCAAAGTGCAAATATAGCTTCTTTAAAATCGCTTAATTCTTTGCTCAAAAAAGGATTGGGAGAAACTTTATTAATAAGCACATACACTTTGAGATTTTCATTAAAATCTCTTACCTCCTTCACTCTTTCTAAAAAATCACAAAGCACATCAAAATCAAGTTGGCTAGGAGTAGTTGGAATAATGAGCCTATCTGCATAGAGCATAGCTTTACGAGATTCCACGCAATCACTCCCTTTTGTGTCAATAACAATATATTCATAAAGCTCTAAGCTTTGTTTGAGGCTTTGGGTTATATCTCCGCTTCTATTGGAGAGAGTAAAGTAAGGAAGATTTCTCTCTTTGTTTTCTTCAGATTCTCTAATGTTTGTAAAACTTTCACAATTTTTTTGTGAATCTGTATCAAGTAGCAAAACTTTCTTTGATTGCTCTAGTAGTCTTGTTGCTATATTGATAGCAAGTGTGCTTTTTCCACTGCCTCCTTTTTGATTGGCGATTGTTGTTATCATTTACTCTCCTTGTTCTTTTATGTCCGTCTTTTGTTTGCCTGAAAATCCTAAAAAGAAAGCTTTTGCAAATTGGAATTTGATTGTAAAATCTTTTATCAGTTGTTCAGAATCTATACTTTTGTTTTCTATTTTCTCTTTGGCAATAACATAAGCACCTAAAATATAAAGGATTTCAGATTCTAATATAAACAACTCGCGCTTTGTTTGTGGGAGCTGAATATTAGCAAGTTCCTCTTCAAGATTGATATTTATCATAAATGTCCTTTTAATAGAATAGGATATTATACAATATTTATAAAATAATTGCAATATAATACAATTATTTTATTTCATATACAATAACTTACAATAATTATATTTCTAACTAAATATTATATTATAAAATAATTACTTGTATTGTGCTAAGAATAAGTTTTTTTGAGGCGCAATACTTTGTAATACAAGATATTAAAAGAGACAAGAAACTCTCTTGTGCGTATCTTGATTCATATGCACATAGATTTGGGTATTATTGATTGAGGAATGCCCTAATGCGTTTTGTGTGAGCAATAAGTCCTTTGTCTCTCTATACACAAATGAGGCAAAGCTATGTCGCAAAAGATGCAAATGATTACCTTGTGGCTGCACGCACTCAAGCCTTTTTAGAATTGATTTTACATCAATTCGTATGTGTGCGGGCTTTTGACTATTTTTTAGAGATATGTTAAGGAGATAGGGAGAATTTAAGCCCTGTTGTTTCTTTATGGTTTTAAAATTTTCAAACAGCGCACCTATTAAATCTTTTCTAATAGATACAAATCGCTCCTTAGCACATTTGCCCTTGATTTTAATAAGATATTGCTCTCCATCTTCGTCTATATCATCAAAGCTTATGTGCGAAAGCTCACGGCTGCGTATGCCCGTATAAGATACGATTAACAAGGCAAGCTTATCACGCTTTTGTCGGAGTGTGTTCTCGTTGAGATGATGCACTTCTTTTAAGAATCTTTTATATTGCAAATCATTAAGAAACGAGGGAAGCTTATTGTCTTTCAAAAAGTTGAGCTTGATATTTTTGATGTTCTTTGCAGGAATCCCTTTTGACATTAAAAAGAACAAAAAGAGATTTATTGAGCGATATTTTACCATAATCGTTGAGGCTTTAAGCGTTTTTGTAAGATTGAAAAAATAATCAATATATTTTTGCTCTGTCATATTTGGCTCAAAATAGCCATCACGCATAACAAAATGCTCCACACATTTAAGAGAATGGCTTAATCCTCCAGCACTAATAATGCCAAGCTTTACCGCTTTAGATATGAATACAGACAAAGATTTAAAACTTTTAAAATCGTGTTGCATTGAGAGAAAGATTGCTGCCTTTCTTTTATCATATACGGAGTTTTGCGAGAAAGTTTTTGCCTTAAGAATAAAGTATTCACCAAGCAATTTAACGATTTGCGATTCTTGGAGCTTTATTTTTTGATTTTCCATTGTGCTTCCTTTAAAATTTATTGAATTAATTATATCGGCAAACAAATGAGCCAAAGTGGTGAAATCACACAAATACGCCTTTGTTTATCCCTTAAAAATAATAATAAGACTATTGTTGGGTTTTGCAAATATGTAAGATTGAATGCGGATTGTCTTTGTTTAAAGGAGAAAGCAATATTCAAACAAAGTCGTTACTATAAAAGAACATAGCAACGCTTAATGCTTGAATAATGTCTTAATAATGGAGAGTTAATTATCGGGCATAGTGTAGATTTTTTCCATAAATTCTTCGCCACTTATGGTTGTAATGCTTTGTAAATCTTGCTGTGGATTGCTTGGTGGAGGTGTAGATTCTGTATTTTGTGCAAATGTATTTGTGTTTTTGCCAAAGACAAAAACTTTTTGAGCAATAATGTTTGTTCTTGAATGTTTTGTACCATCTTTCTCCCAATATTCTGCGTTAAGTGTGCCTTGAATAAAGGCTTGAGTGCCTTTTTTGAGACTTGGGCAAATCTTTTCTGCATAAGGTCCATAGATAACAACTTGAAAAAAGATTGATTTTTTCTCAATGTTACCACGCTCATTTTTAAAATGTTTGCTTTTGCCTATGGTAAAGGTTACACAAGCGGTGTTTTTGCTGCCGATATATTTAAGTTCAGCGTCCGCTGTGAGATTACCATTTATGCTTACACTATTCATTATCTGCCCTTTCCTTGCACTTTTGCTTTCTTGGTTGCTGGTGCTTTAGCTTGAGTTTGTTTTTCTTGTTTTGGTTGTTCTTTTTGCACTTCTTGTTTTTTAGAATCTTGCTCTTTGCTATTTTGATTGTCTAGAATCCTTTGAATATCTTGCTTTTGCTGTTCGTTAAAGCCTTTTGGCACATTATAATCCCTGTTGAAATTTTGTGCATTAAAATAATGCGTGAGTTGCTCGGCAGTTACAGGATTAAGTTGCGCTTTAATGTCTTGCAATACAACTTTTTTGCAATCAGCTTGATAATCTTTTGAATTACTAAGAATATGCTTGTATTCTGTGCTTTTATTAAGGGGTTTAAACTTGTTGAAGTTTTTAATTTCTGCCGTATTGATGTTTTTACCTGCTTCAAGCTCTGCTCTTGCCTCTTTTACTTTTTCTAGTGCTTGAGCCACACTTGGAAATTCCGCAATATTATAAACAATATCAGTTTTTAAGACGGGTTGAGGCAAATCCCTTAGTTCTGTTTTAATTTTCATATAAGGCTTATTAGTTTTATGGTCAATAACAGGATTACCTTGAGCATCAAGCTGGGGGGTCATTTCAAACTGATATAAAGGATTCCCATCTTTGCCCATTCTTGGTTTGCCATTCTCATCTAAAAGAGGGAGAGGCTTTCCGTCTTTATCTGTTTTATATACATTTACCACTTCTTTTTTAGCAATATATTGCACTTTTACAGCTTTATCTTGCCAAGAGCTTTTTAGCATATCAATTTCCGCAGTTGGTGCGCCTAAATACGCAGCATCTTTGATAGTAACCCATTCATTGCTTGGGTAATTCTTTTCTGCTTTTTTAATATCAAACATTAGACTATTTAAGCCCTCCCAAGAATTACCATTGCTTGGATTATAGGCTCTTTGAAATTCTCCTGCCTTTACATCTCTTGCGAATGGTGCATATTTATTTTTAATGCTTGTAGCAATCGTGGCTACGATATTGGTTGTAATAGATTCTCTTACTTGTTCATATGTTGTAGGCATTACATACTCCTTTAGTCATTCATTTTTAGCTCTTCTAAGAGTGCTTGATTTTGAGAATCTTGCATAGCTTGCAATTCCTCGTCCATTAAAATCGGAATCCCATATTGATACAAATGAGCAGCATCAATATCTTGAAGTTTTACTTCTTCTACTTCTGGCATTGTGTCTCCTTTGGTTAATTTAAATGCGTGTGAAGTGTAGCTAATTTTTAAAGTTATTTGATACACACTTTTTAAAGGAGAGTAAAAATGTGTATTGTCTAATAAGTTAAAGAGATTTAAAATGTCGGGAATCCAAAAGCATCAAGTTTTGGATTCGTATTTTCTATTTTGATGGCATTTGGATTATTATCATTGATTTTTTGTTGCATTTCTATGGTTTTTTGATTATACATATCATCATCAATCATCTTTCTATGCACGCCTGCTTGTCGTTCTTGTTCTTGTGCAACCACATTAGCCGTCATTGCCATTGTTTCATTTAAAAATGAAATATGTGTGGCAATTTCTCGTAAGTAATCAATCATCAAAAACTCTCTATCAGCTTGTGATTGGGATTTATCTGTATTTGAACCATCTTTAGCTTTCTCTAACATCTTTTTTTCTTTATTTTTAACATAATCAAGGCTTAATAAAATAGGGTCGCAACCCCCACCTTTTGTTTTTTTGCAATACTCTATATTATCTTTTGAGGCAAGGCTTGGGTCAGTTACTCCAAGAGAGAGTTTCATTTGCTCCATTCTAATTTTTAAGGGAGCAAGCTTTTTTTCAAATTCTTGCTGCTCTAGTTTGTCTTGGGCTATAACTTGTTTAATTTTTTCTTGTTCTTGCTTTTTATATTCCTCAAAGTCTCCATTGAGCAGCGCTTCTTTCATTTTATTTTCAATTTCTGCATTTTTTATAGCTTTTTCATATTTTTGTAATCTCTCGCACATAAGTATAGCTAGAGGTAAGCCTTTAATGCTGTTATTGAGTGTTGAAATATCGTGTGCTGTAATATCTGTAAATTCTGTGAGCATAAGTTCTATATCAGCTTGAATTGGTGTTTGTTCGCCTATTTTTACTGCTTCTAGCGTTGTGCTTTCAGGGTCTATGCTCTCAAGGTCTAAAAAGGGGCATTTTTCTTGCAAATTTCTCCTACGAATATTTTGCGTTATATCCCAATCTTGAGCTGTTCTCTTAAGGCGTTCCGCGTTATATTTTATGGATTCAAGAGTGTTGTTAAGATTTTTCCAATACTTCTCTTGGGTCAGCGATTTTTAATCCGTCTTTCATCATTAGATTATTTGCACTATTCATCATATTATTGATTTCATTGAGGCGATTAACCTGTTCATTTGCTTTTTCAATCATTTGTTTGTATTGTTCATAAGATTTAAGCATTTGTGCTAAAAGTGATGGTGATTCTACAATAGAGGCTACACAAAAGCTATAAGTAGGTAATAATGCCAATAAGCACATACTTAACAACTTTTTCATACTTTCTCCTTGCGTTAAAACGAGGGATAAAGCAATAGTATTTTTTACAGGATTTTTTATATTTATACGATTAAGAAGTTATAGCTTATCCCTCTAGGGCGGGATTATAGCATTTAACAAAAAGTTTTTAATACACACTTTTTAAGGGGAATGAAAAAATGTGTATTAAGTTTGCAATCACTCAAAATGCAGATTCTGCTCTAATCCTGCATCATAAAGATGAGAGAGACGAGAAATACAACTACTTGAAAGCTCAAGATTTAAAGAATTATCCTCATTTGTCTCTACTTCAACTAACACATCACCATTATGGCAATATGCCCCAATGCCCATATTCAACAAATAGCTTACGCATTTTTGTCTATCGTGTTCATCAATTACTTGCATTTGCACTCCTTTATAAGAATATTGTCCTAAGACAGAGGTATTATAAAACAAACAATAGATTACAAATACCTAATGCAAGCCATTCACACGCATTTATTCCCTTAAATATGTTTCTTTCTTAATATTTTCAAGTATTTAATTCTTTTAATTGATTTCTCACATAAGAGAGAACCTCTCTTGTTGGGTGTTGGTTGTATCTACCCTTTAATTCAAAGATTGCAAATTGCTTTCTTTTCTTTTCAATCTCTAAGGTATAATCCTTCTTCTTATAATTTAAATTATAAATGGCACTTAATCCTTGATTGATTCTATTTTTTCTTGTCCAAACACAATTATGTTGTTTTTGCCCTTGTAAATAAAGCTCTTTTTCTGTTTTTAAAAGTGTGAAGTTTTGAGGTAGGTTTAAATGGATAAACTCTGCACTAATTTTAAGTTTTTTATTCTTTGGAATCTTGCTTTTCTCTAGTTCTTTTACTAATACATCGTGTTCTTGTTTTATTCTTTTAATGGATTGAATCTTAAGATTGAAGGTAGATTTTGTTTGATAGACTAATTCTACATAGTCTTTTAGTAATTGTCTATTCTCTTCCTTACTTGGATTAATTTTCTCTAGCAAATAAAGATAACATAGATTAAAGCAATTAAACTTCTTTCTCTTATAAAAAACTTGTTTGCAAGATTTAAAAAATTCATTCTTACAATCATTCATCTTATAGCTTAATAAGAATTGATATATCTTATTTCTTTCTTTTTCCTCTATGAAAGGTAAAGAAACTCCAAAGGATAAAGCCATAAATAAGTTGAGCTTATTGAGATTAAAAGGGATTTTAGTCTTTAGAGTATTTTCTACTACTTCTTGAATTACTCTTGCATTCTTTAAAAGATTAAACTCTAGTCTCAAGCTAGATAAAACAAAGTAGGGTAAGAGATGTAAATCTTTAATGATAGGTGTAGAAATTCTTGCTAAAAAATAGGTTTTTAAAAGTTTATCGCTAAAGAGATAATCACAACGATTGGTTTTAATAAAAATCTTTGAGTTTCTATAAGTGTTTAAATTAAAATTACCTAGTATAATACTATCGTCTTCTTTAATGATGAAGTTTTGATTTTTTTGCCAAAATTCAGATTCAAGTTTAAAATGATTCTCTATTCTTTTAAAATAGATTTTCTTTTTATAAAGAAAAATATCTTTATTCGTGCTATCATAATCAAGTCCATAAAAGATATTTTCCTCTCCCTCAAAATTACAAAAGCTAAATTCAAATTTTAAATCCTTATTTGCTTCTAAGACTTTCTCCATAAAGATAAGGAGAGATTTGGGGAGAATTAAAATCTTTGGAGAATCATCAATGGGTAACTCATAGAGTAAAACAGAATATTCTTGTTTGATACTCTCTAAAAAGAATAAGAAATGACTATCCTTTCGCCATTGCTTTAAATCAAAACAGAGAGGGTGTTTCTTTAGTGTGTCTTGACTAAGAGAATTAAAATCCAAAGGAATATAGTCTTTAATGAGGCTTGTATTGGTTTGCATTATCTAGTCTTTAATAACTCTTTATTCTCGTGGATATTGCCGATGACTTCAAATTTAAAGTCAAAAATAAAGGAAAGTTCAAAAAGAGAAAATATTGTATTACAATCTCCCCATTGCCCATTTTTATTTTTGATTTTGTATTTTCGGGGGATAAAAAACGAATATCCTGTATCAAAGTTCCCATACTCTATACCAATTCTATTGTAGCTTCTTTCTAAACTTAAGTAGAAAATTTCTGCTATAAAAGATTTTTCAAGTGAATCAAAATCTTTTAGTTTCATTTACTCCTCCTTATCTCATCTCTTGGTATATGAGCATTTGCCCACTCCTTATATTGGGATATTTGTTTTCTATAAATGCTAGGTTTTATAGGATTTTCTTCACTCCATAAGCCTTTGTGAGCTAGTCTTGCTTGTATTTCTAAATGCACATAGGCTAAAGAGTATTCTTTATATGCCCACGCTAAACCATTTTCTACTTGATTGGCATTAACATCAATGCCATTACAAAAGACTATGCCTACAATTCTGTTGTATTTATCTTTATCTTTGATTTTAATTGTTGCTTGAGAATTAAGAGGGCAGAGTTTTAAGAGATTATCTTTTGAGGCTTTACCAAAGCTCTGTTTAGATTCAGGTGCATCAATCCCATAGAATCTAATTTTTAACTTTTCTTTATTGTATAAGAGTGTAAGTGTATCACCATCAGCAACTTTTATAATCTTGCCTGTGATGGATTTGCCCTCTATATAAGCGAGGTTATAGCCAAAGAATTGATTTATAATTGCAATAATGACACAAAGAGCGGATAAAATAAGTGTAAGATGTTTTTTGGACATAGCTATCTCCTATAATTGTGGGATTTATTGTTTGATATTTTTGTTTTTGTGGATTTGGTAGATTGTTTATTTGATTGTGTATTATCTATGGTTTTCTCTACCTCTTTTTGAGGCACAAGATTTTGATTTTTAATATAGAGCTTAATAGCTCTTTGTTTTTCAATAAGACTAAGTTCTGTCTCAATAGCACTTAAGGCGTTTGCTTCATTGATTCTGAAGCTATCCGCGCTTTGATAGATTCTTCCAATGCTTCCGCTCGTTCGGCTAATGCCTCCGCTTTCTCTGCTCTCTCCTCCGAGTATTGCACTACTGCTTCCATAATATGAGGTGGTATTTCTGCTTCCAAGAATGCCATTTTCTTTGGATTGCCGTGTGCTTTCAGGATTAATTGTCTTAACATCTCCAAACCCTTCTCTGTGGGTATTGAGATATGGGCGTTCTTGTGTGGTGCTTGTATGTGTTTGTTCATTTTCTTGCTCCTGCATTATATGGGTGAGTATTGTAGCAAATTCATCACCATTGTTGGCTGAATGTTGTATATTTTCTTGTGGAGTAAGAGAATCTTTATGTGGAGTAGAATCTTTATTTTGTTTTTGATTGTGTTCTTTGTTATGTTGATTGCTCTCTTGCTTTGTGAATCCACCAAATAATGCAGAGATTTTGCCTTTGATATTCATTTAACGCCCTAGTTGATGAGAGAGCGCACTTTTTTCAAGTGATAAAGTTTTATTCTCAATAATAGCATTGAGCTTTTTATTTGTTTCCTGCCAAAGATTTGGTGAGTTTTCTTTGATTTTTTGTGCTATTTTCTTGTTTGCTTCTTCACTCATACGCTTATCAATAGTATTTTCTGATTGTTTCATTTTAAGGGCTGTTTTTACAAACTCATTCGCATTTTCATTGCTAACTTTTTCACCTACACTTGCAGTGATAGCAGATTCTAATCCTTTATCAAGCAGCTTATTATTTTGGAGATTGTATTTTAATCCTTGCTCTATCATATCTTTATGTTCTTTGCTCAGTATGCTTGGTTCTTTGTTTTGCAAGATGAGCAGAATCTTCATTTCATTTTCTCCCATACCATTTTTACAATACTCAAAAAACTCTTCTTTAAATGCTTCTTTGCTAATGGGCATATCAAGATTCTCTATCTTTTTCTTTTCAAACCAATCTACCAAATCAGTGAAGTAAGTATTTGGATTGAGTTTTTTGTCTTGCTCCATTGATGGTGTATGTCCTAATTCCTCTTTTACTTCTTTCATAAAGCTATCAATGAAATTTTGGGAGTTGTGGTGCTTTTGTCTTATTTTTTCTATATCAAAGCCTGTTTTTGGCTGCCACTCTGCTTTATTTGAAGCATTATCATAATCAAATTTTAAGGCTTTAAGCTCCTCTTTATCAAGTAAAAAGTCATTATTATAAATACTCACACCCTCTTGTTGTTCATCATTTTTTAAAATCCCCATTTCTAAAAGTTCATTTTGATGTTTAAGTGTAAATTCACTTAAGGCATTTTGAATTTTCTCATCAAAAGCAAGTAGATTTTCTACTTTTTCTATGGGCATAGATTCTGAGCGTTCCATTTCTTTGTCAAGTTCTGCATTTGGAATATCTTGAAGATGCTCTTTAGATTCTTTGGATTGAGCTAAATTTTGTATTTGCTCTTGAGGATTTTTTAGTTCGCTCTGTTCTTTTTCTATGTTTTCATTTGTCTGTGTTTGCTCATTTTGTGGAGATTGATTTTGTAATTCTTGCTCTTTTTTAACCTCCTCTACTGCCTGAATAAGCTTTTTTAAAAATATATCTCTATCTTCAGGCATTAAAAAATGGAAAAATCGTTTAAATTCATTCATTATTTCTTCGCTCTGCACATCATTTAAGTGCTGCATAAAAGACATTGCAAATCCTTTCAAATGGAATAGATATGCAATCATAATAAAAAACTTGATTTTAAAAATACACACTTTTTAAGGAGAATGAAAAATGTGTATTTTAAGGGAAAGAGGTTAAGCCCTTTTGTGCTTAGGGCTTAAGTTGTTGGAGCAAAAACATTATAAGGGTAGCATTTGCACTTACTGAAAGGAGGGCTGCTGATACACCAACACCCACAACCCATTTAATCATACTTGATTTTACTTCTGCTATTTCAAGCTTCAACTCTTGCCTTACTTCTGCTATTTCAAGCTTCAACTCTTGCCTTAACTTTGCCATTTCAAGCTTGAGTTCTTGTTTGGCTTCCGCTATTTCTGCTCGCACAAAATCTTTTGTTGCAAGCTCCCCTCTAATTTTTTCAATAGCTTCATCTTTGAGTTCATCTATACTTAAGGCACTATCATTACTTACATCTTGTATAAGTGCCTGTGCTATTTGTATGCTCTCTTGTATTGTTTGTTGCCTTTGTGCTTCATCTTTGAATTGAAAATACTTATTCACAAAGTTTTCAATAAGCAAAATTGAGCTTTGACGCAATGTTAAGTTTTTCATTTTTGCTCCTTTAACTAATAATATCATATCAAAAAAGCTCTTTATAGAGCTTAATCACTTTTTGAAATAAGGAAAGGGAGGGATTAAATCTAAAATCTCTTTTTGATAAATAAAAGCCTTAAACTCCTTTGTTCGTCTTATTTTCTTTACCAAAAAATCATCTCTGCAATCAAGTGAATTTAAAAAAGCCATTACTTGCATACTCACAAGCTCTTTATTGCTTCTTGTATTTGAAGCTCTGCGTAATGTTTTCATCTCTTACTCCTTTTGTTTTATGTGGATATTATAAAACAAACAAGAGCCTGTAAATGCCTAATACAAGACATTCACACGCATTTATTCCCTTAAAAAGATAAAGAGTATTAAAGCGATTTAATTGCCTTATGCTTTGGTTTTTTATTAAAAGCTTCTTTGCTTTCTTTTGGAAGTGCTTTAAGCGTATCGGCTTTGCGTATAGTCTTTAAAAGATTAGCATTTTTTTGTGTATCGTTTATTCTGCCATATTTAAGAATCTGCATATCTATCCAATCTTTATAAGTGTGCTTATTGAGTTTTTGCAAACCTGTGATATTTCTAAGCTTTAAATCATCATTGCAATCTTTACAAAAAGGAGTATAAACGATAGGAAATTGCTTTTTTGCCTCAAATACTAACTTTTGCATATTTTGACTTAGAGTTTGTCCTTTTTCATCATTATCAAAAGCAAGCGTAATTTTTGCATTATGAGCCTTTTTTATCAGATATTCTAAGCCCTGCTTGGTATTTTCACTAAATTGTCCTGCTGTTGATAAAAGCATAGTCTCATTGGCTTTATAATCTTTTATTTGTGCAAAGGAGAGAGAATCAAAGATAGATTCTGTAATAATGATGTTTTGAATGTCATTTGATTCTTTATTGATATTGAGAATCTCTATGCCCTTGCTCCCATATTGAATGTTTTTGATTGGCTTATCAAGTTGATTTCCCTCTCTATCTTGTGTAATGGGAAGTGATAACCTTTTAGTATAGCCACAAATGCCTAGCAAGATTCTATTTTCATCTGTGAAGTCTTTATTGATATGCTGAAGTTTGTAATTTGGAATAATGATATTATGATAAGTATCTTCTTTGATAAAGCCTTGATATTGAGTAAGAAATTCCTTATCAAAACCTCTAAGTTCTAAAAGTTTATTGTCTTTGACATTAGCTTGAGTGAAGTTCTTATAGCTTTTTAGTGCATTTAACTCGCTCATTTGTGTGTGGGATTGCGAAAAGAAATTGTGATTATAGTGTTTGGCTGTATGAATACTCTTATCAAAATTTGCCACCATTTGGTGCAAATCATATCCGTGATTGCGTGCAAAGGATATGATATTGCCCCTATCAAAATCATCGTGGCGATTAAAATAAAGGTAATTCTCTCCTTTTTTAGATACAATGATTTTTATATCTTTATCTTTGTTGATGAGTGCAGGGTAGTTTTTTGAACTTTTATTTCTATCAATTTCAAAGCCATTAGCAAGTAATATCTCGTGCAAGGGGAGCTTAGTTAAATCTTGAGATGGCATTAATGGAATCTTTTGCTTTTTTGCTTATGTGCGTTAAAATTTTTAAGAATATAGCGCAGAGTGCCAAGCAAATAGCGGTAATGATAGTCTTGTTTGTTTTTTGCCTTTTCTTTTTCAAGGATAGGAATAAGTTTATAGGCAAGATATTCTAGCTCACTTTGATGTTTTTTCATTGTTTCTCTTTTTTAGGCATTTTTTTACAATTCTCATCAATGAATTTTCGTGCAATGCGATAATCCTTTTCAATACCTTGTGGCATTGGAATCTTAAGCGTAGCAGATATATCTTTGCAAAACTTCATTTGTGCCTCACTTGGTGGATAGTCTTTTTTCTCTTTAGGCTCTACTTTAAGAGGCATAAAGTTCATTTTTGAATGAATGGTTTTCATAAAATCAACATAGCTTTTTTTGCCACAAGCAATTTCATCAAGCTGATTTTCCATATCTGAAGTAAAGGGTTTTAGCCGCTTTTTAAATTCTTTTATGCTAAAATCGATATGCTCTCTATTCAAGAAGCAATGAAGTTTTAGCCGCTTTTTAAATTCTTTTATGCTAAAATTAGATAATGAACTAAAAAAGAAAAAATTGGGTTTTAGCCGCTTTTTAAATTCTTTTATGCTAAAATCCACTTTGGGCACGACACGAATAGCGGTGTGTTTTAGCCGCTTTTTAAATTCTTTTATGCTAAAATGAAAGGGTTGTAAGTGGTGAAGAGTTTATGGTTTTAGCCGCTTTTTAAATTCTTTTATGCTAAAATAGGAGTAAATAAATGGAAGCACTAATGATAGTTTTAGCCGCTTTTTAAATTCTTTTATGCTAAAATAAATTGCAGTAGCAGGTTCCATCATACACAGTTTTAGCCGCTTTTTAAATTCTTTTATGCTAAAATTCAAAAGCTGTGCACCCTATACGTAAATAAGTTTTAGCCGCTTTTTAAATTCTTTTATGCTAAAATTTTTTCAAGGTATTTGAATGCTGGGATTACGTTTTAGCCGCTTTTTAAATTCTTTTATGCTAAAATTTTGTAATGATTTGTCTCGTCAATGTAGTAGTTTTAGCCGCTTTTTAAATTCTTTTATGCTAAAATATGAATTGAAAAAAGGAGTGTAAGTGGAAAGTTTTAGCCGCTTTTTAAATTCTTTTATGCTAAAATATGTGTATAAAAAAGAGAGAGAAACTTATGGTTTTAGCCGCTTTTTAAATTCTTTTATGCTAAAATTCAAGTAATGATATGTTGGAGAAACAAATAGTTTTAGCCGCTTTTTAAATTCTTTTATGCTAAAATGTAATAGATTTAGGGCGTTATCGCAATAAAGTTTTAGCCGCTTTTTAAATTCTTTTATGCTAAAATTTTTCTTCTATATGCCATTACAAATCCTTTGTTTTAGCCGCTTTTTAAATTCTTTTATGCTAAAATCAATAGAGACGCGATAACGCCTAGCCACAGGTTTTAGCCGCTTTTTAAATTCTTTTATGCTAAAATATTCAACATTTGCAACAACTGATATTCTATGTTTTAGCCGCTTTTTAAATTCTTTTATGCTAAAATCATATAAGCTGGAACAAATCCATATTTCTCAGTTTTAGCCGCTTTTTAAATTCTTTTATGCTAAAATAAGAAGTGCGTAGCATATCTCATGTAGAAAGTTTTAGCCGCTTTTTAAATTCTTTTATGCTAAAATTAAGGAGTAAAAAATGGCAAAGCAACAAAAAGTTTTAGCCGCTTTTTAAATTCTTTTATGCTAAAATGGATTTTTACTTAAAGCATCTTTTGCAATTGTTTTAGCCGCTTTTTAAATTCTTTTATGCTAAAATTCACTTTTACGTGAACCATCAGTATCAAAAGGTTTTAGCCGCTTTTTAAATTCTTTTATGCTAAAATCCTAAGAGGGGGCTTAATCATTGTGTGAGCGTTTTAGCCGCTTTTTAAATTCTTTTATGCTAAAATAACCACCACCACTATATGAGGCAACAACAAGTTTTAGCCGCTTTTTAAATTCTTTTATGCTAAAATAGATGCCTTGAACCCCCTTTTGAACCCCCTGTTTTAGCCGCTTTTTAAATTCTTTTATGCTAAAATCAAAGCATTAATACCTACGTCATTGCTGCGGTTTTAGCCGCTTTTTAAATTCTTTTATGCTAAAATACAGGTGGTGTAGATTATACCATTGGCAATGTTTTAGCCGCTTTTTAAATTCTTTTATGCTAAAATCTCTTTGTGTTTGCAAGTCTGCAGTCATAAGTTTTAGCCGCTTTTTAAATTCTTTTATGCTAAAATAATAGAGACGCGAGCACACCAAGCCATAGGGTTTTAGCCGCTTTTTAAATTCTTTTATGCTAAAATTCTTTTGATACCTTTAAGTGCTCTAAATTGGTTTTAGCCGCTTTTTAAATTCTTTTATGCTAAAATATTGGGCATTTTTGTAAAACCCTCATTACCGTTTTAGCCGCTTTTTAAATTCTTTTATGCTAAAATTCCGAATGACCGACCGCTTCAAGCTCGCAAGTTTTAGCCGCTTTTTAAATTCTTTTATGCTAAAATATGGTAGCTGGAAGGCTTTGTTTTAGGATATTTGAAAGATTCAAAAGTCTAAAATATTCTAATATATATAGCTTAAGAAAGTTTGGGTATAATCCTTTCAAAGAATTTAATAAGTGGCTAGAATAAGGGAAGTGAGCTTCCCGCAGGGTTAAGCTAACACAAGGGTGTTAGCCTAGTTAATCCCTAAGCTCACCCGAATTATTTTATAAATATTATTTCTTACTTAAAAAGTTAATTTAGTCTCTAAAATATCTTTAACTGCAAATCTTTTAGTGTCAAATCTAGCTTTCAAAAAAGCGTAAGCTGTCTTGGTGCGTTGGCTTTTTCATTTTCACTTCTTGTTCCAAGTAGCAATCGCATATTATCAAATTGCTTTTCAGTAAGAATCAAAGCCCTAATATGCCCTTTGGGAGGCACAATCAAACCCACCTTATCCAAATAATTATTGGCACTTGCTACACCTTTGCAGATTCTCATATACACACTATATTGCAACATCATAAAGCCATCTTTAATAAGATTGTTGCGGAATCTTGCATAATCTTTACGTTCTTTTTTGCTGCAAGTTGGCATATCAAACATCACTAGCACTCTCATAAATTTTTCTTCCATTACTCTTTTCCTTGCAAAATAGCGGCAGTTTAAGCTTAAGATGTTCTGTCTCAACGCATTTCACTACACTTTGCACATTCACTATTACTGCGCGACTAAGTGGATAAAGCTTATTCTCTACAATAACCGCACTCTGCAAAATATCTACTAGCTTCACGCGATTTTGCAAACTTAAACTCTCCCCCAATTCCCCAATCTCAACCATTTGCACGACAATAGAATCCACAAAAGGGCGATAAGGCTCTATCAAATCATCTGCAAGATTAAACGCATTAAACTGATTTTTGTGATTTATCCCAAGTGCAGGATTAAGCCCACTTGCGCAAAGGCTTCTTGTGATAACCCCTCTTGTCAGTGCATAAGCATAATTAAGTGCAGCATTTATCGTTCCCATTTTACTATCCTCAAAAATCTGCACTTTGCGAGAGAAGTCTTTACCAAAAAGTGCTTTGAAATAGATTGCTGCTGCTTTGGCTTCGTTATTATAAGAATCTCCAAGCTGCACGTTTTTGGCAAGGGATTCTAATTGTGCAGATTCTGCTAAGCCACACATTTGAAGCAGTCGTGCTTGGTTGGTAATCTTTGCCTTGATGATTTGCTGCCACAGAATCGCCTTTCTTTGTTTGCTTAGTTCTATTTGAGATTGCAACACACTTAAGCTCCTATAATGCCCTAAAAATGGCATAAATAACCCACTTGGCAAATGCGATTCATTGCAGGTAAAAACAATGATTTTATGCAAAGCAAACGCATTTAGCAGTGCGTTGGTAAGTGTGATTTGATGAGATTCTAACATCACACATAAAATATCTACAAGTGGAATCCTTACGCTCTCTTTGTCCTTTTGGGCAATGCAAAGATGTTTATCTGCTAGGCTTAGCCTTGCAGGGGTGCTTAGAAAAAGTGTGCGAAACGCGGCATCAAACATTGTTTTTCTTTTTAGAATCTTTTGGACTAGATTTTAGTGCAATGCTCTGTCGCTCTTGCTTTGGTGCGATTTCAACTTCACCTAAGGGTGAGACCTGGTATTTTTCAAAGGTTTTAAGATTTTGGATTCCTATGCTTTTGCCTACCACTTCTTTTGGTGTAGCATTAGAATAGAGTAATTTTTCATTCTCGCTCAAACCCTCAAATTTATTGTTATGTTTTTCTACATTAATTTGTGCATTGGCAGAGCCAAAACTTACAAAATAGCACAACTCTGCCTTTTCCATTTCCTTTTTCTGCACTAAGATTAAATCATCCTTAAAGAGTGAAAAGCAAAATGTATAGTTAGAATCCATTTCTATCCAATCTTTAATCACCCCATCTTTTTTGCCCTGCACTACTGCTTTATTAGGCAGGATTCCAAGTGCGAAATCCATTGTATAAATTGGCACACCATAAAATTTACCTTTTTTATCCTTAAAAATATCCACGCGCACCATTGCGCCATTACTCACAATCTTTGTGCCTACTTGGCGGATTTTGCCTAGCTCTATTGCCCTTTCTACTCCTTTTTGCCCTCCATAACTTTTTAAAAGTTTTTCGTCCTCAAAAGAATAGAATGTCTCCTCGTGTAAAGCTCCTCTTGCCCTTTTTCTAGGAGGCTTAGAGACAAAGATAGAATCCACTTTATCTAAAACTTTTTGTCTAAAATCCTTAGGCTTAAAAAATGCTCTTTGTTGCTTGTAATCAGATTCTGCCATTTGTTTCGCATAGAATTTCGCCCTATTTTGCTCTTGGTTCTTTTTAAAATCTGAAAATGACTTAATCGTCTGTGCATTTGTGTAGGCTAAGATGATTGCATCTAGGGCGTGGTGCAGGTGGGTATTTCTATCTTTATTGCCTAATCCCCAATAATGCCGCAAAGTTGCAGTCAAGTTTCCACTTACTACCTCTATATGCACCTTGCTCCCCTTGTCCCCAGCAATGGTTACTTCATTTTCGCTTAGTTTTTCAAACTCTAGGCAATTTTTCGTCCATTGACTAGCCAACCTCGCGATATAACCCGTATCATTGAGATTTCTCGCAAGAAATCCTGCTTCCTTATCCTTAAAGTTTTCATTACAGATTCTACTTTGCTTTTGTTTAGGCAGCTTCGCGCTAAGGCTTAGAATTTTCTCCCATTTTTCTTTATCATTTCCAAAGGCTTCAAAAGGCGTTTTGTTGCCCTTGTTTTGATTTTCTTGAGTGAAAACAAGCACTTTGTTATTGTAACTATCATCAAAGCTGCGTGAGTAGGGGTAAATATGATCAACCTGTAAGGCATTAGAATCCCTTAAATGACTTTCGGTAATCTTTTTATCACTATACGCACAACTCTCTTTTTGTTCTATCCAAAGCTTCATTTTAAGAATATTTGTGCCATTAATGGGCAATCCTAGAATCTCGCATTGCTGCATTGCTTTTTGGTTTGCGTCAAAATGCTCTTTTTGCTCTTTCTCATACTTTTGTCTCTCTTTTGAGCTTAGCTTTGCCTCACGCGTAAATTCTAAGTGAATCTTATGCGCTTTTCCATATTTTTTAAGCAGGGCATTTAGCACCTTGCGATACTCACTTAGTGCGCGTGCAACAACAGGATTTGCGAGATAGGGTTCATACTCTTGAAGTGGGAGCAAGAATAAGCCTTTTTGTGTATGCTTCCTGCACTCTTGTAATCCCGCTGCTTTCACCGCCTCATCATAGCGTATTCCCTCCCGCATAAAGGGCAGAATCTTATTCAGTGCCTTGAGGCTCAAATCAATATGTTTTGAAAAGTTAAGATTGCTTAAAGATTCTATTTGCTCCTTGCTTAATGCGGAATAGTTTTGCAATTTTTTAGCTAAATTTTCTTTGCTTTTGATTAAAGCAATATCGGTAGCGATTCTATCTAGTTCCTCACGAGCAAACTTGCTAAAATCTCCACCCATTGCTTTTTTGAAAGCTTTAAGATTTTTAAACTTAATAAACTCTATCTTTTCAGCTTCTTGCACTCCTTTTGTATAATCAAGCTTAGAATCTTTAGCAAACAACACCCGCTCATCAAGACTTAAAATCTCACGCAATTTTTTATAGCTTATCTCGCCTTTATCTAGCACGATTTGCAAAATCTCTTGGATTTTTTCTTTTCCATACACTTCGCCAATGCCAAGATTTTTGCTTTTTTCTTCAAGATTCTTTAGGGCATTGATAATGCGCGTGAGTGCGACAAACTCCATAGCACTTAGAGTTTCTTTAGCAGCTCTCTTTTCCTCCTTAATAAAGGTGCATTCGCCCACTTTATCCTCAAAGCTTTTTAAATCCCTTTGGTAAAAGGCGGTTTCTATGATTTTCTTTTCAAAATCTTCGCTAAATTTCGCGCCAAACCCTTTTTGCTTTTGAAAAATCAGCTCTAACTCTGCCTTTACTTGCTCTTGTGCCACACAATGCTCGTAATTTTCTCTTTTATTGCGCACATTTTTAAAGTCCTTGCTTCCCTCTTTAGCAACTTGATAAAACTCTTTATAGAGGTATTCACCCACGCTTTGATAATGCTTGTCGTTCATAGCTGTTTCATTTGTTTTAATCGCACTTAGCACTTTTCCAGAATCTTTATCATTCCCTATTTTTGCGTGTTTATTCCCATAGCCACGATGTTTAGCGATATGCAAAATCACTCGTGCCAACTCTTTAGCTTCTAGCTTTTGGCTTAAGGCTAAAGTGCGTAATTCATAGGGGCTTTTGGTATCTTTTGTAGTCTCGTAAGCCTTTGGCAGCGCACCATCGGTAGCAAGATAATCGCTTAAATTTAGCTCAAATTCTTTGCAAAGTAGTCTTTTAATCGCATTAAGTCTAGTCTTTCTCCGCGCTAGTCTCCTCCTTGCACTTCGTGCCTCTCTGCGCGGAGTAGCAAGCGAATCACCATTTTTTGGATTTTCTGCTTTAGTGAAGATTCTCACTCCACAATCTTTGAGTTCATTATCCTCCACATATGCCCAACCAATGCTTGTAATGCCTATATCAAAACCCAAGATTTTCATTTTCTCTCTCCAACCATTATAAATTAAGAATTATATAAATAGTATAGCAAACTTGAAATATGCTAGTTGCAGAATCTTATCACCGATATAAGCCTTGTTCGCCTACGAGAATAGCCTTTACTTGAGGGTCAAAAAATGCTTGTGTTTGCATATTTTGCCACCAATCTTGCCCCTCATTCCAAGTAAGCAATGGCATATCTACCCATTGACTATTTTCATAATATCCAAAATGAGAATCTTTAATAAAATCATACAAATAATAAGGAAAGCTCAAGGCACTTATATTGCCGCTTTGAACGATTGTGTGTATTTCATCGCGGATTGTTTGAGCTTTTGTTTCTAAAATCTTAGATTCATAATAGGGCACATAGTAGCTTGTGAAAAATCCTTGTCTTTTAAAGACATCAAGGGATTTATAATTGTGGCTTTCAATGATAAGCTGTGAGGGTGAAATGTCATAAGTTAAGCAAAGCCGCTGCATTTCTAAAAGGGCGGCGTGTTTATTTTCCTCACTTAAATTTTTAAAATCAATCCAAAGATTTATCTTATCCCCCCCCCCCGCTTAAATGTTGAATATTTTGCTTTTGTATAAGGGCAAACATTTCTGCAAGGTTGAGATTTATGCTTGAATCTTCTCCATCGTGCCCGACATCAAAATATGGCGTAGGATTTGCTAAAAAATGCACATCAATTTCAAAACCACGATATTTTTCTTTAAAATCTTCAAATTTTGCCTTCTCATCAACACGATGAAGCCATAAGCGTGATGGCACGATAGAGACTTCATTATACTTAAAAGTATTGTGTATTTTTAAATCCCTATCATAATCTTTGCCGCTAAAGATTCTCGCTCGGTTTTGGTTATAGCTTGGGCTAAAGATAGAGCGTGAGGATACAGAATCTTTGCTCACAATGCCCAACAAATCAAGGAAAGAATGGATAAAATCATCGCTCATAAAAGGTTTATCTTTTGCTTGCTGCACTTTGGTAAAAATATCGGGATATTTTTCTTTGAATCCTTCACTCATATATACCATAAAAGGCACTTCTATCATAAAGCGCGAACCCATTGATTCATTATGTCCGGCAAAATCACGAAAATCATAGACTTCATCGCCGTGGTCGCTTAAATAAATGATGAGAGCCTCTTTGTCTGCAAAGGATTCTATAATAGAGCTTACAACATAGTCATTATACAAAATAGCGTTAAGATAGTGAGATTTTGTTTCAAGTTGAGAATCATCAAGCTTTTGGTGTGAATGCACAAATGTATCAAGATTGTGTGCTTTTAAAGTTTGTGGAGAAAATTGCGCGAATGCTTTTGGATAGCGATGTCTATATGTCATATGCGTTCCCATTAAATGGAATGCGTAAAAATTTTTCGTATTTTCAGATGGAGGCACATCTTGAAGCATAGATAACAAGATGCCATCATATAAATTCCCAGCCCTATAACTATCATTTTTGGAACTAAAGGCGGTATATTGCGCTCTTTGTGAAATCACTTCAGGCACATTGCCATAGATAGAAACCATTTCTTGATTGCTCAACCAATGGGTTTTATATCCTGCAAGGTTGAGAATATCAAGGATATTTTGCTGCATAAACCAAGGGATTTGTGTATTTTCATAATTGCTAAAGGTAAGCACTTTTTGCAACGCTTGATTTGTATGTGAATGTGGAGATATGACATCATCAAAGACGATGAGGTTACCGCTTTTGACAAGTGCATTAAGCTTAGGAGTAGTGGGCAGAGCATAGTTATACAGCGACATATAATTGCGCTGGGTAGATTCTCCAATAATGAGCACAATGGTAGGGAGCTCAAGCGTATTGCTTAGAATCTCATTTTGCTCTCTTTGTGCTAAATTTTCTTTTAAGGTTTGGGAGAGATTTTTATATTGAGTTATATAAGAATTTGTTTCAATAAGTGTGAGCGTAATTACATTGCCATAGCGAAAAAGAGCGTTTTTTTGACTGAGCCAACCTTGTAAAGAAGCAGAATAGATTCTAGGTGTAAGGACAATGAAGATAACAAGAAATAAAATAAGCCCAATTAAGCGGCTATGATGAGATTTGAGTGTGAAATGTAATAAGTGTATTATATTGTATTTAGGAAATAAAAATACAAAACTTAAAAGGCTAAACACAAAGAAAGAAAAAAGTACCTTTGGGGAGAGGGCATAAAATGATAAAAACTCTTGTGTTTCTAAAAGGTTGGTTGAGAGAGTGATACCAAAAAATATAGGATTAAATTGCGTTTCAAACACAAGTGCAAGGAAAATTTCAATCAAGCCTATGATAAAAAAACACAATACTAAAAAATATTCTATGATTCTATGAAAAATACTCAATGGAATCAAATAAAGAAAATAAAATATGCAAAATGCAAATAAAACATTATTGAATATGTTTTTGCAGGTGTAGTAGAACAGGGAATCTCCATTATGCCCCCCCCCCCACTAAAAGCCACATATCTAAAGCATAAATAAACCCATTCACTAATGCTATATACCAAAATCGTCTATTGAAAATCAATTCTATTTGTGGCAAAAATCGTGGCGCGCAGAAACGATGCATCAAAATTCCCCCTGATTTTGACTTAAATAAAAATCTAATTATAAAATTTAAATCTTAAAATTAAATTTATCAATGATTTTTTATTGCGCTTGTGTAATCACCCCTCCACCCAAAACACAATCTTCTTGATACAACACAAGAGCTTGACCTTGTGCTACACCATAGGCAGATTCTAAAAGTTTTGCATAAATGTAATCGCCTTGTATATCAATTTGCGCTTTAAGTGGTGTAGAGCGGTAGCGCACTTTGACATCATACACTCCTCCATTAAAGGCTTGTGGTAGGCTTTTATTAAGGGCTTTTATAGAATCTATGGCAAGTTCTTCTTTTGTGCCAACAATGATTTCATTATTGTGTGGATTAATCGCTTTGACATAGTGAGGTTCGTGCGAGCCAAAAACGCTAAAGCCTTTGCGTTTGCCGATAGTATAGTGCATATAGCCTTTATGTGTGCCGATAGCTTTGCCATTGCTATCACGCACAATGCCTTCATTATCCACTTTTTCGTGGAGTTTTAAAATATCAATATAGCTTTCTTCCACAAAGCAAATTTCTTGAGATTCTTTATAAGTTTGAAGTGTGCCTAGAAAGGGCAAAAGCTCAAGTGCAGTTTTTTTAATATCTTCTTTGAGAAGTGCGCCTAGGGGAAAGATGATTCTATCAATGGCTTCTTGAGGCAAGGCATAGAGGAAGTAACTTTGGTCTTTACTCTCATCAACCGCCTTTGCAATGCGCTTTATGCCATTTGCTTCTTTAATCTGTGCATAATGCCCTGTGGCGATATAATCGCAACCCAATTCTTGTGCCTTTTGTAGCCCTAATCCAAACTTCATCAAAGGATTACAAATCGCACAAGGATTAGGCGTTTTTCCCTCTTTGTAGGAGCTTACAAATGTATCATATACGCTTTTTTTAAACTCTTCGCGCAAATCAACAACCTGAAAATCAATATGCAAATGTGCGGCGACTTGTTCGCAGTTTTTGATATAAATATCGTGTTTTTTGTTTTTGTTATGGAGCTTGAGATAGAGTCCTATGACTTCATAGCCCTGTGATGAGAGCAAGTGAGCGCAATAGGAGCTATCTACGCCTCCACTCATAAGTAACGCAACTTTCACTTGATGTCCTTAATTGTGAAATTTATGCGTGAGTGTAGCATTTTCAAGCAAATACGCATCAAAAATTATTTTATGGTATAATCTAGGCTTTTTGAATAAAGAATCTTAATTTAAAGATAAAAATAAATTTGTAGAGGTGCATTGTGATTTTAGAGCACGAACTGCCGCAAGGAAGCAAGCTTTATTTTGATATGTCTGCCAAGCTCAAGCGCGATATAGAATCTTGCGCCATTAAAGCATTTTATGAGAATGATTATAGAGAGATTGTAACGCCTTCATTTGCATTTTTAGAACATCAGGGGGATATGTTTAATCGTGAGATTGTGCGTCTAAGCAGTGAAAATAATCATCAAATTGGATTACGTTATGATACGACTCTTGATGCAATGCGTATTGTTACTAAGCGTATTATGCGCTCTAGCACACATAAGAAATGGTTTTATATTCAGCCGGTGTTTAGCTACCCTACTACTGAAATTCATCAAATTGGGGCAGAATATTTAGGTGGAGAAAGTCTCTCTCCTGTTATGTGCTTAGGCGTGAGTATTTTACAAACATTGAATCTCACCCCTTATCTCCAAATCTCAAATATGAAGATTCCGCTTTTATGCGCCAAGCATAGCGATGTGGATATAGAAGTATTTGCCTTGCAAAATGTCGGCAAATTGCTCCAAATGGAAGGATATATGGCAGATTTGGTGCATATTAAAACAAAGCAGGATTTGCAAAAGGCAATTTTAAACGCACCCGCATTTTTAAAAGAAGAGTTAGAGCGTCTGCTTGAATGTGCAAGTTATTGCGAATATGAGAAAACTATCTTTTCCCCACTTTTTTTTGCGCCTAGCCCATATTATGAAGATTTATTTTTTAGAATGTTTGTGGGTAATTCAACTTTATTGCAAGGTGGCAAATATAGTGTAGATGAGCAATTTTCCTGCGGATTTGCAATCTATACTGATGAGGTAGTAGAATGCCTCTTATCTTAAGCTTTATTTTTATGGTATGAATGGGAGATATGTATGGCTGATTTGATTGTGGGGATTCAATGGGGTGATGAGGGAAAAGGCAAAATAGTTGATGCGTTGGCTGGAGGATATGATTATGTGGTGCGCTATCAGGGCGGGCATAATGCAGGGCATACTATTGTCGTAGATTCTAAAAAAATTGCACTCCATTTATTGCCCTCTGGTGTTTTATATGAGCGATGTAAGAATGTCATTGGCAATGGCGTTGTGATTAATCTTGAACAATTATTAAATGAAAGTAAATCTTTTGGGAATCTGCAAGGAAGACTTTTTGTGAGCGATAAAGCGCATATTATTTTGCCCTATCACGAGATATTAGATATTGCAAAAGAAAAAAGCCGACAAAGCGCAGCTATTGGCACTACGGGCAAAGGGATTGGTCCTTGCTATGGCGATAAGGTTTCGCGTAATGGCGTCCGATTAATGGATTTAAAAAATTTAATTACATTGAGAGAAAAAATTGATTCTATCTATCAGCATTTGCAATATGTCCAAACTCTTTATGATATGGAACTACCAAGTGTGCAAAGTGTAATGGAACGCATAGAATCCATTGCGCCACAGATTTTGCCTTTTGTAACAGATACAACCCAACTTTTATGGGCAGCGCAAAATCGCGGCGAGAAGATTCTATGTGAGGGCGCACAAGGGAGTATGCTTGATATTGATCACGGCACTTATCCTTTTGTAACAAGCTCAACAACAATCGCTTCAGGCGCGTGTAGCGGGAGTGGATTAGCACCGCGTGATATTGCTCACGTGATTGGAGTTGCAAAAGCATATTGCACAAGAGTAGGCAATGGTATATTTCCAACTCAAGAAGATGGTGAGCTGGGCGAAAGATTGCGTCAAGCAGGTGGAGAGTTTGGCACAACTACTGGGCGTGCGAGACGATGTGGGTGGTTTGATGCTGTTGCTGTGCGTTATGCCTGTCGTCTCAATGGTTGTGAGAGTTTAAGTATTATGAAACTTGATGTGCTTGATGGATTTGAACGCGTGAAAGTGTGTGTAGGCTATGAATATGAGGGAAAAGAGATTGATTATATCCCTACTGATTATGATAATGTCAAGCCTATTTATCGCGAGTTTGCAGGTTGGGATAAAACCTGTGGTGTGCGCACATTTAGCGCTTTGCCCTCACAAGCGCAGCATTATATTAAAGAGCTTGAAAAGATTATTGGCGTAAAGATTTCTATGGTATCTACAAGCCCAGAGCGCGATGATATTATTATGTTAGGGTAGAGTGTATGAAGACAAAGTTTGCTCCTATTGTTTCTTTGCGCAAAAAAGATATGCAGATGTGTGAGCACGCAATGATGCAAAATGAAAGTAAAATTGCACATAAGCAAAAACAAATAGAGCATTTGCAAAAGGATTTTTTGCAACTTAAGATACCTCAAGCTGGAACATTTTATGCTTTTAAGGCATTTGAGGAGACTAAAAATATGCTTTTAGCTCATATAAATCTTGCTCGTGATGAGCTTGAAACTCTTTTTGCACAAAGAAAAGTGCTTCAGGAGCAATACAAAAAGTGTAATATTGAGTATGAGAAAGTGCATTTTTTGGATACAAAAGAGCAAAATGAGATGATAAAAAATGCCAAATACAAAGAAAAGCTAGAAGTTGATGAGATTGCAGTAATGCTTTATAATAATGCAGGAGGCAGAGCGATATGATATATCACACACAAGGGGGAATCTACTACAAAACACTAGGTGGCATTATAGCAAGTGCATTCTTGTGCAATGTAGCTTTAGGGGTAGATTCTCAACTTCTTGATTGCAGTATTATTTTTGAAGCGCGTAAAAGTGAGGTAAAAGCACAGCTTGATGAGATTGATGAGCGCCAACAAGCTTTGCAGGTGCTCCAAAATGCTACGCAAGTGCTTCTTGACGAAAAAGAGCGTCAGCTTAAAGATAAAGAGGCAGAGATTGACCAAAAAATTGTGCTTTTTTCACAGGAGCAAGAAAAATCAAAGGCTGAAATTGAAGAACAAAATAAGAAAAATACAGAGGCTTTAGAGCAAAAACAGCAAGAAATAGAGCAGCTCATTGCTAAAAATGAGGAGATTCTCTCTCAAATTAAAGAAGTAAAAGATGATAAGATTATCAAGGCTTATAAGGGTATGAAAGAAGCCAAAGTCGCTGCTATACTTGCAGATATGCCAGAATCTGAAGCTGTGGAGATTCTCTCCCAAATGGAAATCAAAGATGTGGCAAAAGTTTTGGGCAAAATGGATGACCAGAAAGCTGCTAAAATTACCTCTCAAATGCGTGCAGTAGAATCAAATCGTATGTCAAATCCACAAGATAAAGCCTTGGGAAAACCGCAAGATACACAAGAGACAAATGAAATACAAGATACTCAAGATGCGAATGTGCAAGATGAGAGAGCACAGAATCAACCTCAAGAAAATGCGCTAGATGCACAATCAGATACCACAGATAATAACGCCCAAGACACAGAAAATAGCCCCCAATAGCCTTATTTTTACAAAAAAAAAAAAACGCTTTTAAGTTGATTTTTATCAAGTTTAATGTATCTTTTTAGCTTAAAATTGTTTTAAAAGGAGGGTATATGAATGTGTCAATAAAGCCAATCGCATTTGCAACACTCATATTTGTATGTGTGCAAGGGAGTGAGATAAAATATGCTTCCAAAGTCAAATCACTTTACAAAGAGGGTGGAGATAAGGTTGTGGGGAGGCTTTTGCCAACAGCTCAAGTTGAGGTGCTAGAGCACAAAGGTAACAAAGTGCTTTTACGCATTCAAGGTTATAAACAAGTAAATAATCAAGCAGCCTTGTATTTTGCGCCTAATCGGCGGATTCTTAATGTAGGATTTTCTAAAAATGCGGGTGTGGCTTTTAAAAGCATAGAATCTTTTAAAGAAAGCGAAAGCAAACAAGAATGGGAACTTGCAAGCGTGGATTTATGGAGTGATGATACGCATTTGGTTGAAAGTGTTGAGCCGCTGTATAAAGAGGCAAATGAGCTTTTTGCAAATTGTTCTATTTGCCACGCTTTGCACCCGCCTAAGGAATTTAACGCAAATGCGTGGCCTAGTGTGATTAAGTCAATGAAAACGCGTGTAGGTTTTGATAATGACCAAGAATACTTAGTATCTCAATACTTACAAAAAAATGCTAAAGATATGCCAAAGGAGAAATAATGAATACATTAAGCAGACGACAGGTGCTTCAAGCAATGGGGAAAGGTTTGGCAATATTTGCTCTTGTGCCTTTTGTGGGCTGTGATAGCGAGAGTAAAAAAGCAATCATAGAATCGGGTGTGAAAGATTTTAGTGAGAATCTTGTGCTTGATGGTGAAGTTATCACAGGGGCACATTGGGGGGTTCTTAAGGCAAAGATTAAAGATGGCAAAGTAATTTCAAGTAGCAATGCACTTAAAAACTCTATGCCAAATCCGCTCCATAGCACAATCCCTGATTTGATTTACTCACCTACACGCATTAAGTATCCTATGGTGAGAAAATCTTATTTGGAGAATCCTGCGAGTCCTAAACCTGAATTACGTGGAGCTGATGAATGGGTGAGAGTGAGCTATGATGAGGCGATTGCGCTTATTGCTAAGGAACTTAAAGCTACTTATAAGCAAAAGGGTAAAGAGGGTGTGTTTGCTGGGAGCTATGGCTGGAAAAGTAGTGGGAATTTGCACAATGCGAGAATCTTATTGCAACGATTTATGGGTATGGCAGGTGGCTATGTGGGCGTGAGTGGGGACTATTCCACAGGCGCTTCACAAGTGATTATGCCTTATGTAGTGGGGAGTATTGAAGTCTATGAGCAGCAAACCTCTTTTTCTAGTGTGCTAGATAATAGTCAAGTGGTAGTGATTTGGGGAGCTGACCCTATGGCTACATTGCGCAATGCTTGGACGCTTAACGAGGGCACAGGACTTGATTTTTTTGAGCAGCTTAAAAAATCTGGCAAACATATTATAAGCATTGACCCTGTGCGCAATATGACTTGTGATTATTTGGGTGCAGAGTGGTTAGCTCCATTGCCAAATACCGATGTGGCTTTAATGTTGGGTATTATGCATACAATGCTTGAGCACAATCAATATGACAAAGATTTTATAGAGAACTATACTACCGGATTTGAGCAGTTTAAAGCCTATCTTTTAGGGCAAAATGATGGCACAGCAAAAAATGCTGCTTGGGCTTCTAAAATTTGTGGCATCTCTGCTCAAAAGATAGAATCTCTCGCACAGCTTTTCTTTAATAATCGCACTATGCTTATGTCTGGCTGGGGTATGCAGAGGGCTCATCACGGAGAGCAGCCACATTGGGCTTTGGTAACTCTAGCGTGTATGATAGGACAAATTGGATTACCCGGGGGCGGATTTGGTTTGTCTTATCATTATAGCAATGGTGGTTCTCCTACGGCGACTGCTCCTGTGGTTGGTGGGATTAATCTTGGTAATGTAGGAAGTAGCGGTGCAGAATGGCTTATGCAAGGAAGTGATAATAATTTTCCTCTTGCGCGCATTTCTGATGCACTTCTTAATCCGGGTAAGAGCATAGAGCATAATGGCAAGAAAATCACTTATACTGATATTGATTTTATCTATTGGGCTGGGGGCAATCCGCTCGTGCATCATCAAGATACAAATACTCTTATTAAAGCGTGGCAAAAACCTAGAACGATTGTCGTTAATGAGATTTATTGGACACCAACAGCGCGATTTGCAGATATTGTTATGCCTATTACCACAAGTTATGAGCGCAATGATATTTCAATGAGTGGGGATTATTCAAATTTGCACATTGTGCCAATGAAGCAGCTTGTGCAAAAGCAATTTGAAGCTCGTGATGACTATCAAGTGTTTTGTGATTTGGCTAAGGCTTTTGGCGTGTATGACACATTTAGTGAAGGCAAAGATGAAATGCAATGGCTGAAAGAATTTTATGATGGAGCGCTTAAACAAGCCGAAGGATTGATGGTTACAATGCCTGATTTTGAGAGCTTTTGGCAAGCAAATGAGCCACTTAAATTTGAGATTCCATCAGAATCTGAAAATTTCGTGCGATATGCAGAATTTAGAGAAGATCCTATCCTTAATCCCCTTGGCACAGAATCTGGCTTAATTGAGATTTACTCTCAAAGCATTGCAAAATATAATTATGCGCACTGCCCTGCTCACCCCACTTGGCTTGAGCCTGTTGAGTGGCTAGGAATGGAAAACAAACCTGCCGAATTTGCACTTATCACCTCTCACCCTGCGTTAAGGCTACATTCTCAATGTGCGAATACTTCTTTGCGTAAAGATTATGCGATTGCTGATAAAGAGCCTATTTGGATTAATACCAAAGATGCAGCAGATAAGGGCATTAAAACAGGCGATATTGTGAGCGTGAGCAATCAAAGGGGCGAAGTGTTAGCTGGTGCTTTTGTAACAGATGCGATTAAGCAAGGTGTTGTGCGATTGTGTGAGGGAGCGTGGTATGACCCACAAGAACCCGGAAAAATTGGCAGTGTATGCAAAAATGGCTCACCTAATGTCCTCACACTTGATATGCCTACATCTCCTCTTGCTAATGGAAATATTGCACACACAGGGCTTGTAAATATCAAAAAATATGAGGGCGAAGTAAAGCCTCTTAGTGTCTTTACCGCCCCTCAAGGTGCGTAAGATTCTATATTTGCAGAATCTTTACCTATGCTCCTATTGCCTTGTGTTTAAGGAATAGGAGCTTTTGTAGAATCTTTTAGCTTTTCTTGACTTTGTTTAACTACTATGTTTTGGCGATATTGTGTGAAAAGTTTGAGATTTTGCTTTTTAATAGCCCTCTATAAACCATCAAAGAAGTTTTGTATATTGACCTCCAAAACCTGAGCGATTTTGAGTAGATGTTCTATGTTGAAATGCTGCTTTTTGTGGTAGATTTCAGCACAAGAGATGACACTCACAGACTTATGCCCTATGGCTAAGGAAAGTTCAAGTTGCGTTAGACCCTTTAGCTCCCTCGCTTTTTTAACATTTAAACCTATGATTTTATACGCATTGTCTATAAATTCATCTTGTATCTTTTGCATTTTTTCAACTTGTGATGATAAGGTAAATTTTATTCTAATTTGATACAATATGTTTATCAACTTGTTATAGCAAGTTTAGATATTTTTTAAGGGGGCAATGTTTGGATAGTTTTCCTTGCGCAAATTGCGGTGCGTGTTGTAAAAATATCAGCGGCATTAAAGAACTTAAATCTTTTGATTTGGGCAATGGCATCTGTAAATTTTTAGATATGCAGAGCAATTTATGTAAGATTTATGAAAACCGCCCAGATATTTGCAGGGTTGATGTGATGTTTGAAAGAGTATATTTTAAACATTATACTCAACAGGAATTCTATGCACTCAATATAGAATCTTGCAACATATTGCAAGAAAAAGAGGGTATAGATAAGGATTTGAGAAACGAGATTGGATTCTCAATAAAAGAAAAATAAGGAGAATAAAATGCCATTACCATTAATACCTGTTGTTTTAGGAGGAGTCGCCCTTGCGACAGCTGGATATGGAGTAAAAAAAGCCATTGACGCTTATGATGATAGCCAAATGGCTGAAGCATACCACGAAAGGGCAAAAAAGAAGTTTAATGAGGCACAAGCTAGATTAGATTCTAAAAATGCGAAAGCACAAAAGCGTTTTGAGTCGCTTGGGCTACTTCAAGAGCAGATTGTAAGAAATGAATTGCAAAGGTATGCAGATATTGTTGATAGGCTACATCTTAAAGATAATGCAGATTTACAAGATATAGTAGGGCAAGAGACCCTTGATGGACTGGCTAATACACAACAATCTATTGTTTCATTAGAAACAACGCTTGGCGGACTTACTGGCGGAGCATTAGCTGGAGCTCTTACTGGATTTGGTATGTATGGCGGAGTTGGATTATTAGCAAGCGCTTCTACTGGGACAGCTATTGCTTCTTTAAGCGGTGTAGCTGCTACAAATGCGACATTAGCTTGGCTTGGAGGAGGAAGTTTAGCAGCTGGTGGGCTTGGTATGGCTGGGGGCACTATGGTGCTAGGCGGTATTGTAGCTGCGCCTGTGATTGCTGTAATGGGTTCTGTTTTTGCAGCAAAAGCAGAGGAGAAAAAATATGATGCTTATTCATATTATGATACTGTATCAGCTGTTTGCGAAACTATGGAAGCACAGGGTCTTGTGTGGAAACAACTCTCAAAAAAAGCTAAAGAAAAACGAAGTACTCTTAGGGAAAGTAGAGTTGTATTTGACATCTCACTTGAAAAGATTGAGGGCATTATGGAAAACAAAGGGGTAACTGATATTAAAAACTCTTGGAACGCAGAAGAACATAGAGAACTTAAAACTTTAATGCAGCTCGCAGAAACTCTAGTTGTTGTCATCAATGCTCCAATTATGAATGATGATGATAGGCTTACCAAAGAGTTGATAGCACATCAAAAAGAGTGTAACAAACTTATGGAAGAGATTCAAATAAAATGGGGGTGAGATACCCCTTTGTTATTGGGGTAATGCCTAATATATTTAGGTAAGAATAAAGCAAGATACAAGAATCTTTGCTTTAAATTTCAAAATAAGGAGACTTAATGGCGACAAAAGCACTCTATGAAGAAGTGATTGATGAAATTGGCACACAGACTTTGGCAAGATTTGGGCTGAATATTTTTAATCTGCCTGTGAATTTTAGCTTTTGCTCTTATGAAGCTTATGGCGCTTCAGTAAGGGCTACACAAGATACATTTAAGGCATATAATACTCATAAAAAGAATGATAAATATTTTGGGCAAACTTTTGAAGAGATTGATATAGGGCAGCAAAATATCAAAGATTCTTTATTCAATGGCAATAAAACTTACACGACTGATACTCTCGCAGATATTAAAAATGTGCGAGAAATAAACGCAAGTGGCAAGGATATTAAGAATCTCAATCCAAAAGATAGAGAAAAATATGAGCATATTATGGCATACTATGCCGATGAAGTGAAAAATATGGATTTTGAAAAATTGGGGAATCTACCGACTAAAAATCATAATACCACTGATTCGGTAACACTTGATAAAAATGGCAATGTTGTAAAGACTGCGCAACTCAAAGTGATTAAAAATACAGAGGGTTTGCTTAAGGATAGGTATTTAGAGGGAGATGCGGCAGTAGATGAGCTCAAAATGCCTTTTGATGATTACAAAAAGCATAAAGAGAATTTAGAACAAATGATTGAGAAAGGCAAAAATAATCCCAATGATGTTAAAGTAGTAGATAAGGCAGCAAAGGCAGAGAAAGCCCTAGAAAAACTCAATGCAAACAACCTGTGCAATCGCTTTTTTTGTGAGAATCCAAGAACAACTGCGGTAGTAACACAAAGTATCGTAGCAAGTGGGCATATAGCTCAAGCAGGGTTTAGTGATGCTTTAATCGCAGCCCTAGCAACTCTTGCTAATGGCATAATATGGGAAATTAAGGATATGTTTAAAGGTAGCATAGGCACAGAGACTTCCATATTAAAGCGCATTAAAAGGCTTTTACAAAAGACAATAGAATCTTTTCAAGCGACATTTGGCAGAGGAGCTGGATTTGGTGCTATTGATGTAGCTGTGGGTATTGTCGGGCAGATTTTTAGAAGCATAGCTGGAAGCTTAAGGCTTATATGGGATAAGATTCGTGAGGCTGCAAAGTCTATTCATAGTGGCATTGTTTCTTATTTTAAAGGAGAGGTATCAAGCCTAAGAGAATTATTAGGGATAATCTTAAAATCTCTTTTTTCTGCTGCGTGGGTTGTCAGCACTTTGGCATTAGAGGAAAGTTTAAAACCAATCTTAATGAGTGTAGCACCTCCACTTTTACCATTTACACCTATTTTTGCTATTGTTGCGGGAGCTTTTGCGGTTGTGGTTACTCATAGAAGCATAGATTTAGCCCTTGATACAATCTTTTGGGTTTTTGCTGCAAGAGATAAAGCAAAGCTTAGAGCAGAAGAAATAGCCGATATTGTTGCAGCAAATCTTCCAACACTCATTGAAAAAAGAGAAGAGCTAGAGCAGCTTATAGAATCTACACATAAGGAGCGATTAATGAGTTTAGAATCTTCTTTTGCAGATTATCAAAAAGCTTATGCAAATGCTGATGATAATGCAATATATGAGGGATTAAATCGTATTTGTAATCTCTATGGGAGTGATTTAAACATTAAAGATATGAATGATGTAGAAAGTGTGTTGAAAAATCCAAATAGAACAGGTCAATTGAAGTGGTAGTCCAAGAAGCGAAGTTTATCTTTATTTCACAAATTTCGCTATAATGTGCGCTTTAAAGGAATCTAAGCAGATTCTATCATTTAAGGAGCATAAATGAAAATCTTAGTCATTCAAGGACCAAATCTCAATATCTTAGGGCATCGCGAGCCACATATCTATGGAAATTTCACACTAGAGCAGATTCATAACAATCTCCAAGCCCAAGCCAAGCAAAATAATGCAGAGCTAGAGTTTTTTCAAAGCAATTTTGAGGGCGAGATTATTGATAAGCTCCAAGAATGTATCGGTGGGGAATATGCAGGGGTTTTGATTAATCCTGCTGCTTTTTCGCATACCTCTATCGCCATTGCCGATGCGATTGCGAGCTGCGGTGTGCCTGTGATTGAGGTGCATATTAGTAATATACACGCCAGAGAGGAATATCGCTCCAAAAGCTACACAGGCGCAGTGAGTGCGGGAGTGATTACAGGTTTTGGCGCGTTTGGTTATCATTTAGCCCTTATGGGAATCTTGCAAATTGCCAATGAAATCCAAGCTCTCAAAGCACAACAAAATAATCAAAACGCCTAAGTTATGAGAGATTCTAGCTCTTTGCCCTATCTTAGTCTCAATGAGAGTGCGCAATATTACGAATGTGGCTTTAGCTGCGATAATGCACTAGTTGTGCGCGTGGAGGAGAGCAGATTTTTTATCACAGATTCTCGCTATACCCTTGAAGCCAAAGAATTATGCGCTCCCCACACCGAAGTGATAGAATCTACAAATTTTATCCAAAGTGCGCAAGATGTATTGCATAAGCTCAATGTGCGCAAAATAGTGTTTAACCCGCAAGAGCTAAGCGTGCAGATGTATGAAAAGCTCAAAAATGCGCTTGAAACACATAAATGCGAACTTATCCCTCAAGAGAATTTCCACCAGAAGCTTAGAATCTGCAAAAATGAGCAAGAAATCACCCTTATTCAAACATCACAAAAGCTTAATAAGAGGGCATTTAAACACTTTGGCAATTATTTAAACAAGATTCTTAAAAAAGCCCCGAGTGAAAAGGCACTGCATTATCAGGCTATGCAGTTTTTAAGTGATTTTGGGCGATATGAGCTAAGCTTTGAGCCCATAGTGGGCATTAACGCTAATGGTGTGAAACCTCACGCTTTGCCTAATCCAAAATGTCATCTAGCAAAAAATGATATTTTGCTCTTTGATGCGGGCATTAAATACAAAAGATATTGTTCGGATATGACACGCACAGCCGCAATCAGAGGCGAAATACATTTTGGCAAAAAGCAAAAATTTAAGAAAGCAAAACATCAAAAAATCTATGATATTGTCTTAAAAGCCCAAGAGGAAGCTATTTCAAAGGCAAGAAGTGGTATGAGTGGTAAGCAAATAGACGCTCTGGCGCGTAATATTATTGAAAAAAGTGGCTATGGCGCATATTTTGTGCATAGCACAGGACACGGCGTGGGGCTTGATATACACGAATTACCGCGCATTTCACGCTTAAGTGAGGAATGTGTAGAAGATGGTATGGTGTTTTCTGTTGAGCCCGGTATTTATCTCCCACAAGAATTTGGTGTGCGAATTGAGGATTTGGTGGTGATGAAAAATGGACGTGCAGAGGTGCTATAACATATATGGATAATGCACATAAAGCGCAAACGCAAACTGCCACAAGTCTTCGGGCTATTTGCCAAAGTGGCGCATTGCATTTTTTGGAATCTTACACAGCCAAACGTTATGCGCTTAATATGGATTTTTTTAGCTTAATCAATCCCAAGCTGTTTGAAGAGCTCAAATCCCCTCCTATGCAGTATAATGTGTATTGCAATGGTGAAGATTTAAATATCATTGATGTGCAGACTAAGAATTTTGTCTATCCCACGCGCAAAAAAGGGAAGAAACTTGAGCATACAATGATAGAGCAAAATCTTGCCCTCGCACTCAATCCGTTGAATAATTCAGCCTATACTCTGCATACAAATCGTCTTGCTCTCCATAAGCTTGATGAGGAAAAGTTAGCACTTACTGCGGGGATTTGTAATCCTATGATTGATATGATGCTTAATGAGTTTGGTGGGGCAAATCGCTTTCATCTCCCTTCACATTTTTTGCCAAATATGACGCTTTTTGGATTGCTTGGGGGTATGTTTTTGCAATTTTTGATTGAAGAGGGCTATCATTTTCACTCTTTATTGCTTTTTGAGGAGCATATAGATTTTTTTAGAATCTCACTTTATTTTGTGGATTATCCTTTGTTGTTTGAGCGTGTAAGTGAGCGTTCGTGCTATGTATTTGTCAAGGATTTATTACATAAGGAATTTGTCCAAAATTATTTTACACAAAGAAGAATCACAAATAACTTTTTGCGTCTCGAATTATGCTTGTATGATAGCCCTAAGTTGCAGGCTGTGCAAGAGAGTGTTGCAGAATCTTATGCAATAAATTCTAGGGGGTGGGGGAGCTTTGACGATGAGATGATAGGCGTGAAAAATACACTTATCAATTTAGGCATAGACAAAACGCATTTATCTTATCCTATTTTGCACTTGCCACAGCGTGTTAATGCCCCTATATGCGTTGTTGGCAATGGACCAAGCCTTGATATGCTGTTACCTTTTATCAAAGCAAATGCAAAAAATATGATTATTTTTAGCTGTGGCACTGCGCTCAAACCACTTAAGAATGCAGGTATTGAGCCTGATTTTCAAATTGAAATTGAGCGGATTTCGTATCTTAAAGATGTTTTAGAATCTGCTCCTTTGGGCGAAACCACGCTTTTATGTGGCAATATGGTGCAACCTGATGCGCTTGCTCTCGGGAAAGAGGCATATATATTTATGCGTGGAGGGAGTGCAAGTGCGTATTTTGGCGGGGTAAAGAGTGTGGTAGAGTTTGCCGCACCCTATGTGGGCAATGCAGGATTCGCGTTGGCTTGCTTGTTAAGTGAGGAAGTGCTTATTTGCGGGCTTGATTGTGGCTATATTAAAGGGCAGAGCAAACACGCGCAGGGTTCGTTTTATGGAGAAGAAGAGAGCAACATTCCTCAAAATGCTTATGCTGTGCAAGGCAATGGAGAGAGCGAAGTGTATGCTGATGCACTTTTTTCGCTCTCAAGTGCGATGATGAGCAAAGCCATAGGGATATTTAAGCCTAAGTTGGTGATTAATCTAGGGCAGGGTGCATATATCCGCGGTGCTCGTCCTGTTTGTGTTGAAGACTTTACATTGCGTGAGATTGATAAAAATGCGCAAATATTGGCACTCAAAAGCTATATGTCTGCTCATAGGCAAGCTGTGCTTACACGAGATGATTATAGATTCTATCAAGAGAGCATAGTAGCCTATAAAGAAGAGATTTTAAACGCATTACGCGAAAGCATAGGATGTAAAACAGCAGATGCAACACAAAGAAATGTTGCTCATAAAGTTGAGCTTTTTAAACGCATTGATATGCTTTATGCCCTCACTCTTAAAAAATCTGCAAACGAGCCATTTGTAGGCTTACTTTTTGAAGGCAGCATTTCGCATATTTTGCATACAATGATGCTTTGTGCATTGCACATTCCTAATGATAATATTGCGCTTTTTTATGCGCGATGTGTAGAGATTATAGAATCTGGATTAAACAAAATGGCTATGAGTTATAAAATGCAAAGCACAAGCTATATAAAAGGCTAGATAAGCCTATGACACATCTTTGCACTCTGGGCATATACCAATAAGCACTGCTGAAATATCCGAAATTGTATAGCCACTATTTGCACTACAATTTTTTTCTAAAGTTTGCGTATCAAGTTTAATATCATCTAATTTGCCACATTTTTCGCAATATACGTGTAAATGCTTATCACTGCTTAATTCATATTTTTGCTTATCTTTAGGTGCTTTGATTTCGCGCAAAATATTTGCTTTGCACAGCGCATTGACATTTTTATAAATTGTAGCAAGAGAAATAGATGGATAGATTTGTTTAATCTGCTCATAAATCTCTTCTACGCTCATATGTCCATTATTATAGATTTGATTAAGTGTAGCAATGCGTTGAGGAGTGATTTTTAAGTGTTTATCTCGCAGATGTTGCTCAAAGTTCATCATTGTATAATCCTTAAAATATATTAAAGTATCTCTATAACTATAAAGATTTGAGGCAAATAAAAGCATAATAAAAGTGATTTTTCTATAAAATCTCCCTTATATAAAATGTATTGAGATTCTATAATTTGAAGGAGAGTTTTGTGTTTGATACGCTGACAAGTTCATTTAAGGGCATTATCAATAAAATTCGTTTCTCTGATGATGAAAAATCATTGCAAAGGGCGTGTGATGAGTTAAAAAAGACATTATTAAAAAATGATGTGTATCATAAGGCAGTCAAGCAAATTATACAGGAAGTGCAGCAGCGCACCAAAGAAAAAGGTATTGGCAAACAAAATTTTATAAATGCACTTCAAGAATCTCTAAGCAAGATTCTCCAAGTTTCAAAAAGTTATGGCATAAGTTTTTCGCCCACACCTCCAAGTGTCATTATAATGATGGGCTTACAAGGAAGCGGTAAGACAACCTCAAGTGCTAAGCTTGCTTTTTATCTGAAGCAAAAGGGCAAAAAAGTGCTACTTGTAGCGTGTGATTTACATCGTTTGGCGGCTATTGAGCAGCTCACTCAACTTGCGCAAAATATAGAGGTAGATATTTTTATCCCTTCATATGCAAGTCAGCCAAATAATGCTATATGTGTGGCAAAGGAAGCAAAGCAAAAGGCAACTCAAGCGCATTATGATATGGTTATTATTGATAGTGCAGGACGATTGGCTATTGATGAAGTATTGATGAATGAGCTTGAGGAAATAAAGCGTGCAGTGGCTGCGAGTGAATGTTTATATGTGGCAGATTCTCTAAGCGGACAAGATGGAATCCGCTCCGCACAGCATTTTAATGAAAAGATTGGGATTGATGGCGTTATTCTTTCTAAATTTGATAGCGATAGCAAGGGTGGAATAGCCCTCTCAATCGCATATCAGATAGGTATTCCGCTTAAATTTATCGGAAGTGGAGAAAAAGTAGCAGATTTTGACATTTTCATTCCTGATAGAATCATCTCGCGTCTTATGGGGGCAGGAGATATTGCTTCGCTTGCAGAAAAAACAGCAAATGTTATTAATCAAGATGAAGCTAAAAGCATAGCAAAAAAAATCAAAAAGGGGCAATTTGGATTTGAGGATTTTATCGCACAAATTGAAAATGTAAAAAAGCTTGGTTCAATGAGTTCAATTGCTTCAATGATTCCGGGTCTTGGAGGTATGGCAAGTGCGCTTAAAGATGTGGATTTAGACAAATCAAGTGAGATTAAAAATATTCGCGCAATGGTAAATTCTATGACAAAAAAAGAACGGGAGAATCCAGATTTGCTTAATGGCTCAAGGCGCAAACGAATAGCGCAGGGGAGTGGGCTGGAAGTGAGCGATATAAATCGGATTATTAAGCAGTTTGACCAAGCTGCGAAATTTGCCAAGAAACTCTCTCAAAAAGGCGGTATGCAGGAGCTTATGAGTATGATGGGAAATCTTAGGATACCAAAATAATGATGATTTAAGCAAAATAAACTATAATGCGGCTTTTAAAGAGTTAAATTTCTTAAGGAGAGTAAATGGCAACAGTGATTAGACTTACCAAAATGGGACGCAAGAAAAAACCTTTTTATCGTATCGTAGTAACAGATTCGCGTAAAAAACGAGATGGGGGCTGGATAGAATCTCTTGGATATTACAACCCTTTGGTTGAACCTGTGCTTGTCAAATATGATGCGCAGCGGTTGGCATATTGGAAAAGTGTTGGTGCAAAAATGAGCGAGAGAGTGGCAAAGCTCACCTCAAAGTAAAATAAAGAAGTTAAGATATGGTTGAAGATTTCATTAGGGAATATGCAAAAAAGATTGCAAATAAACCTGAAGCAATACAAATACAAATGCAAGATATGGAGGATAATACTTGTGAAATAATTATCCTTGCTGATGCTGAAGATGTGGGGCGATTGATTGGACGTGATGGTAAAATGGTGGGTTCTTTGAAGACTTTTATATCTGGCACCAAAGCCAAAGATGGCAAAAATTATAGAATTGCTGTGCAAGCTCATTGAGATATTTATAAAATGCAGCAATCTCCACTTCTTTTGGTTGCTAAAATAGGTCGTCTTATAGGAGTAAATGGGGGATTAAAGCTACATATTATGAGTGATTTTCCTTCAATTTTTGTTCCCAAAGCTTCTTTTCATACAAAATCTTTTGGCACACTTTGTATTCACTCTTTTCATTCTGCAAAGAATCTTGTGCAGTTTGAGGGATATATTTCACGCGAAAGTGCCGCTAAGCTTGTCCATTGTGAGCTTTATTCTACGCTTGAGGAAAGCAAGGCTATGTGTGAATTAAAAGAGGGCGAGTTTTTGTGGGAAGAAATCATAGGTGCGAATGTGTGCGATAGATTTGAAAATGGAGAGTTAAGGCTAGGTAAAATCAAAGACATAGAGCGCATTGGCACACTTGATTATCTTCTTGTGGAGACAGATTTGGCACTTGTAGATAAGGGTTTAAACAAACAATTCTTTATCCCAAACATTGAACATTTTGTACTTTCTCTTTCTCCTCAAAGTGTTTTTACGCGCAATGCTTTTGGTATTTTAGAACAGAGTTAAGTTATGAAATTTTCTTTTTTAACACTTTTTCCTGCACTTATAGAATCTTATTTTACAGATTCTATACTTAAAAGAGCACTTCAAAAGGAGCTTATTAGCGTGGAAGCACTGAATATTCGTGATTATGCCTGTGATAAATACCAAAAGGTTGATGAGCCACCAATTAGCGGTGGTGCAGGGCAAGTCCTAAGAGCCGATGTGCTAGGCAGAGCATTACAGACATTAAAAGATTCTCATATTATTTTTTTAAGTCCCTGTGGCAAGCCTTTTTGTCAAGATGATGCTTTGCGCTTGAGTCAGAAGAAACATATCACTTTTGTCTGTGGGCGATATGAGGGTTTTGATGAACGTTTGATAGAGCAATATGCCGATGAGGTAATGTGTGTGGGCGATTTTATCCTTACAGGAGGCGAATTACCCGCATTGATGTTGTGTGATAGTATTGCGCGGCATATTCAAGGTGTGCTTGGCAACGCAGATTCTTTGCTGGGGGAGAGTTTTGAGGATTACCTCCTTGAAGCGCCAAATTTTGCTAAAATTTTTAATCAAAAAACAAAATTTTCTGCTGTGCCTTCAGAGTATTCAAAGGGAAATCATAGTAAAATCTCGGACTTAAAAAAACGCTTAGCGATATGCAAGACAAAATATTTTAGACCAGATTTGTATCAAGCCTATCGTGTCTTTATTGAGCAGGAGCAATTAAACAAAAGGTTGTAAAATGAGGAATAGATATATTCAGAGTTTCCAAGAAGCACAAATTGGCAAGAAGCAAGTGCCACAATTTAAGGCGGGAGATACGCTTAGATTGGGGATTAAAATCCAAGAAGGCGATAAAACAAGAATCCAGCACTTTGAGGGCGTGTGCATTTCTATTCGTGGTAATGGGGTTGATAGGACTTTTACTACACGAAAAATGGGTGCAAATAACATAGGCGTAGAAAAGACTTTTCCGCTGTATAGCGAAAGCTTGGAGAATATAGAAGTATTGCGTATAGGGCGAGTTCGCCGAGCAAAACTTTATTATCTGCGCTCACGAAGAGGCAAAGCCGCTCGTATTAGGGAGCTTCGTAAGTAATTTTCTATAAGCCCATATCTAAACAAAGTCAGCAGTTTTGCTTTGGTTTTAGACAGAGCTGTGCAGATTCATTTATTAAAAATCCCACCATATTTCCCTTTTAGGTGGGGTATTGAGTTCATACACCTCGCCTATTTTTGGGACACTTATGGGCAAGCAATGTGTATCACAGAGAGAAATAAGATTTTTCAGTGGCTCATTCCACGCGTGGCTTCCTGCAGCAAATCGTCCATAGTGAATTGGCATAATCATTTTGGCTTTTAAATCAAGAGCAGTCTGAAAAACTTGAGGCGTAAAAGAATGTGAATATTGCCACGCGAGGTTATATTGTCCATTTTCTAAAATGGCTAAGTCAATAGAGCCAAATCTCTCTCCAATTTGTTTAAAATGCGTGTAATATCCTCCATCGCCACTTAAGAAAATCTTTTTGTCTTTTATGTCTAAAACATAAGAAGTCCAAAGTGTCCTATCCCATTGTATTCCCCTACCAGAGCTGTGTTGTGAGGGGGTAGAAGTGATTTTAATAGAAGGAGTGAGGTTGAGGCTTTGCCACCAATAGAGCTCTGTAATTTGAGTAAATGGCACACCCCAAAAGCGTAAATGAGAACCCACACCTAGCGGAACAATAAAGTGTTTGACTTTATCTTTAAGTGCCATTATTGTGGGATAATCTAAATGGTCGTAATGGTCGTGGGTAATCACAAGCGCATCAATACTCTCAAAATCATCGCTACTCCAAGAGACATTAGATTCAAAGGCACGATTAATCCAAGCTTTAGGCGAAGCATAGGAGCTAAAAACAGGATCAATAAGAATCTTAAAATATTCATCATTTATAAGGAGTGATGAATGCCCAAACCACACAACAGCAGGATTTTTTGTATAGAGGCTTTTAAAATCAGTTTTTATAAAAGGCAGAGGATATTTGGGCTTAGCATTTTTAGGTTTAAAAAGATAGAATCTAAGCACTTCCCACAAAGATGCGCGTTTGATATGGGGCATTTTGGGATTAAGGTTTGTAAAATAACCTTTTTTGTGTGTTTTTTCCCATTTAAAGTTGGGAGCTTTTGTAAAAGCTTGCATTTCTTGTAGAGAAGGGTTACAACCTTTTGCTAGATTCACAAATAATCTCCGCAATATTCAAAAATGTGCAAATGAATAAAGCTAAATTGCTGATGCTTACATTTGGCAGCAATGTGGCACTTGTGTGCTAAGAGGCAGATTCATATCTTTCCACGCATTTTGTCCGCCTATAAGACGATAAAGATGAGTATAGCCTAAATGTTTTGCCCATAATAATCCCAAATGCGCACTTCCCACAGGGGAGAATATATTTTCCCCACTATCGTAAAAAAGAATTTTTGCTTCTTTGTTCTCGCCTAAGAGTTTGATAAAATCTTCTTGCGCTCTCCCAAGTGCATCAGCTGTCCAATTCCAATCGCTCCCATCTTCATTGAGCGATGGACTTAAGGCAAATTCAAAATGTCGTGCTTCAGGGATAAGTCCGAGATTATAAATACCTCGTGGCAATGTGGCTATGATGATATATTCATCAAGGTGTGAAGAAAGTTCTTTTGGCGTAATAAGCTCATATCCTGAAGTATGCGCACGAGAGACAAGCGCGCGTGCATCTTCGGATATATTTGCTTGAGAATCTAATGTATGCGCTTTGGGTGTGTCATTTTGTATTGTTTGTCCTTGAAGGGCTGCAACTTCTTCTACAAGCTGTGTGTAATAAGTTTGTTTTTGTGAAGAATCTCCACAACCACTCAGATAAAAGCATAATGCGAGCAAGAGTATTTTTTTCATTTCTTCTCCTTTGTGTTTTAAGATTGCAAACCAAGTGCAATAAGTTCAGCATTAATTTTATCAAATTTTTCTTGTGCATTGCACAACGCACTTTGATTTTGTTCCATTATAGCCTTTGGAGCATTTTTTATAAAATTTTCATTACTAAGCATAGCTTGAAGTTTGGCGATTTCTTTTTCAAGTTTTTGACGCTGATTATGCAAGCGAGTGCTAATGGCTTGCAAATCAATCTCACCAAGTTGTATATAACATTCACAATGCTTACTTACATCTCCTACGCAGTCTTTGGGCTTTTGCTGTGTGATACAAAGGGTTTTGACTTTAGCAAGTTTGCATACAAACTGCTCAAGGAGTGAGTGTTCAAATGGCGCATTGAGTTTAACAAAGATACACTCAACACTTGTAGAGCCAAGCTCAAGCATTGCTTTTAGTCGGCGAATAGAAATAATGACATCTTGAATAATCTCAAATGTCTGCTCTAATTGCAAGTCTTGCTCATTTTTTTTCACAGCTTTTGGATAAGGAGCAATCATAATAGAATCACAAGTGTGTATATCGCTTGCATTGAGCGTATGCCAAAGCGCATCTGTGATAAAGGGCATATAAGGGTGTAGCAGTATAAGCGCAGCTTTAAAAATTGCTCCTAGTTCATAAATAGAATCTTTACTCGCTTTTGCAAGCTCAATACCCCAATCACAAAATTCACCCCACAAAAAACGATAAAGAATGCTTGCTCCATCATTAAAACGATAACTTTCAAGTGCTGCTCGGACTTCGTTTGTAGTAGTATGAAATCTTATAAGCATATATTGTCCAAGCGGTGTATTTATGTGCATATTGGTAATATCGCTAAAACCTTTTTCTAAAGCTTCCTTGCCGCCAATTTGTTCCAAATACATATGAAGGAAATTTGTAGCATTATAAAGTTTATTTGTGAAGTTTTTAGAAATTTCAAGAGATTGAGTGGAAAGCTTCACATCACGTCCTTGTGCGCATAAAATCGCTAGAGTGAAACGAAGTGTATCTGCTCCATAAGAGGATATAATATCCATAGGGTCAATAATATTGCCTTTACTTTTACTCATTTTTTGTCCATTTTCATCACGTACAAGCGCGTGAAGATAAACATCTTTAAAAGGTAGTGCGCCGAGTAAAGATTCTCCGCTTAAAATCATACGCGCTACCCAAAAGAATAAAATATCAAAACCTGTGATAAGTAATGAATTAGGGTAAAATTCTGCCAAAGCATTTGTATCCTCATCGCCCCAGCCCAAAGTGCTAAAAGCCCATAATCCAGAACTAAACCAAGTATCAAGCACATCTTCATCTTGCTTTGTGATAGTGGTTTGACATTGAGGGCAGATAGGATTATCAGATTCTGAAGCGACTTTATTACCGCATTCACAATACCATACAGGGATTCTATGCCCCCACCAAAGCTGACGCGAAATACACCAACCTTTAAGCTCTCTCATCCACGCATTATAATTATTAAGCCATTGTGCAGGATAAAATTGCAATTCCCCATTATTGACGCGTTTAATGGCATTATGTGCTATTTCTTTTTTGACAAACCATTGTTTGGAAATATAAGGTTCTACAATATTGCCGCAGCGATAGCATTTTCCAACTTGATTTGTATAGTCTTCTATTTTTTCTACAAAGCCATTTTCTTGTAATTTTTGGACAATAAGAGGACGAGATTCCAAACGTTCTCCTCCAGCAAATATTCCTGCATTTTCATTTAATATACCTTTTTCATCAAAAATTGTAATAAACGCAAGATGATGCCTTTTGCCTACTTCATAGTCATTTATATCGTGGGCAGGTGTTACTTTTACGCAACCACTCCCAAAGCTCATATCAACGTGAGAATCTGCAATAATAGGTATCTCACGCCCAAGTAATGGGAGAATCACACTTTTGCCAACAAGATGTTTATATCGTTCATCATTTGGATTGACCATTACGGCACTATCGCCAAAAAATGTTTCAGGGCGCGTGGTAGCTACGATAAGAGACTGAGCGCAATCTTTAATAGGATAGCGTAAATAATAAAGTTTGCCCTGATTTTGTTCATATTCTACCTCAATATCTGAAAGCGCACCATCATTTACGCACCAATTTACCATATAATTATCTTGCACGATGAAGCCTTGATTATACCAATGCACAAAAGCCTTTTTCACAGCTTTTTGCAATCCTGTATCCATCGTAAAACGCAAGCGCGACCACGCAGGAGTGATGCCAAGATGACGCATTTGATTGAGAATCTCTCCTCCACTTTTTTCTTTCCATTCCCATACTTTGGCTATAAATGCGTCTCTACCTAAAGATTCTTTATCTATGCCTTGTGCAAGCAGTTGTTTTTGCACAACATTTTGAGTAGCAATGCCTGCGTGGTCTAAACCGGGCTGATAGAGTGTTTTAAAACCATCCATTCTTTTAAATCTTGTGATAATATCTTGAAGAGTAAAAGTAAGTGCGTGCCCTATGTGAAGCACTCCTGTAACATTGGGCGGGGGCATCATAATACCAAAACATTGTGGTGTTGGACTTTGCCATAGGGATTTATTCCCCTCAATTTCAAAATAGCCTCTCTCCTCGCATATAGTATAGAATCTAGATTCTATATCTTGTGGATTATAGCCTTTTTTTTGCCCTTGCTTTTCTTGTGCTTTGAACTCCATAAAATGCCTTTTGGTATTTAATTTGCTTTATAAATGTATTATAATACCAAAATGCTAAAAATAAATGGAGGTGATTATGACTTATGAGCTAAAGATGCCAATTTTAGGGTTTGATGCGACAAAAATAGAGTTAGAAAAAATTGATGAGACTTTCAGCAAAATACGTGGTCTTGATGGGAAACAACCCTTTGAGATTACACTGATTAATCCTTTTTCATTGTGCGATTACGCTTTTACTATCCCAACAGCCGATGAACGATTACTTGACTTAGATGAGTCGCGAGGAGATAAGGTTGAGGTGTATTGTGTGGTTGTGCTTCAAAAACCTATTGAAAATTCGGTTGTGAATCTGATGGCACCTTTTGTATTTAATCCTGCAAATGCTTGCGCACTCCAAGTTACAACCTTGCCCGTAGCTGAATATCCTCAATTTAGCAAAGTTTTGCCTTTAAAAGAGTTTTTGTCAAAAGAGATTCTAGAAACACTCAATAGATAAATAGCCACTCTCTTATGCCGCTTTCCCAACTCAATGCTCAACAAGCAGAGGCAGCCACCGCATCAAGTGGGCATAATCTTATAATTGCTTCAGCTGGCACGGGTAAAACTGCTACGATTGTAGGGCGCATAGCTTATCTTTTACATCAGGGTTATGCACCACAAGATATTTTGCTTCTTACTTTTACCAATAAAGCAAGTAGCGAAATGATTACGCGTGTGGGGAAGATTTTTGGTGAAAATTTGGCAAAAAACATTGAATCTGGCACATTTCACGCTGTGGCTTATCGTTTTTTACGCGAACATCAGCATATCCATCTTAAAGCCCCCAAAGAACTTCAAATGCTTTTTAAAAGTCTCTATGATAAGAGAATCTTCGCAAATAATGATGTTAATCCTTATTCTGCACAATATCTTTATGAGAGCTATTCACTTTTTGTCAATTCTGCTTTTGGTGGAGGATTTGGAGAATGGATTATACAAAGAAATCCACAGCAAGAGCCCTATATTCCAATTTATGAAGATGCTTTGGCAAAATTTGGAGCACTTAAACGCCAACATCATTATGCGGATTATAATGATTTGCTTTTGCTCTATAGAGAAGCATTAAAAGAAAGGCAAAATGCACTTTTTAAAGAGGTGCTGTGCGATGAATATCAAGATACTAATCCCTTACAAGATTCTATTCTTGATGCACTTAATGCCCCAAGTCTGTTTTGTGTAGGGGATTATGACCAAAGTATTTATGCTTTTAATGGCGCGGATATAAGTATTATTAGCAGTTTTAGAGAGAAATATAAAGATGCGCGGGTTTTTACACTAAGTAAAAACTATCGTTCAAGCAAACATATTCTACATCTTGCAAATAAAGTTATCCAAAATAATGAGCGCATTTATCCCAAGCATTTAGAGGTGGTAAAACAAGGCGATTTTGCTCCACCTAAGTTGGTATGCTATGATGAGCTTTTTTTGCAGTATCAAGGGATTGCAAAGCGTATTGCTTCAAGTGGTTTTTCCTATGAGGATACAGCGATTATTTTTCGCAATAATTCAAGTGCCGATGGGATTGAGGCGAGCTTAAGGGAGCTGAATATACCTTCTAAACGCAAAGGAAGTGTAAGTTTTTTTGATACCAAAGAAGTTCGGCTTTTGCTTGATATTTGTTCTTTAGTGCATAATCCACGCGATATGATGGCGTATATTCATACATTAAGCTATGGTAAAGGCATAGGCGAAGCCATAGCAAAAGATATTTATGAAGCACTTTTTGCGCTAGGTGAGGGGAATTGCTTGAAAGGTATGTTTGAGCCAAATAGTGCAATAAAGGCATATAGGCAACGCAATAAAAATACACAACTGGGGCTTTTTGATGATTTTTTTATCTTAGAATCCCAAGCAAGATTCAATGAGTTTATCTCACCTCAATTTGCCTCTCATCTGATTTTGCAACACCCTAAGCTTAACAAACAAAGCGCAATATTTTTAAGTGATTTTTATGATATGCTTCATTCTATACATACATTGCGTAATCCAAAAATGCTTATTTTGCACATTATAAATGCAAAGTTTTTTCAAGATATTATGCGCACTCTTGCCCACACACGCGCAAAAAACAAAGATGGCAGCATTGATGAGGCGCGTTTAGAAAATGCTTTAGAATCTATTAAACGCAAAACTACTCTTTTGTCTGATTTATCAAAAAACTATGATGATTTGGGTAAGTTTTTAAATGCGATGATTCTAGGCTCAAGTGAGGCGATTGAGGGAAGCGGCGTGCATTTGTTGAGTGTGCATGCTGCAAAGGGATTAGAATTTCAAAATGTATATGTAGTGGATTTAATGGAGGGGCGATTTCCTAACCGCAAACTTATGAGTAAAGGTGGTAGCTTAGAAGAAGAGCGGCGGCTTTTTTATGTGGCAATCACGCGCGCAAAGGAGAATCTTGTGCTTTCTTTTGCCAAAAAAGATGCAATAAAAAATATAGATTATACTCCTTCCATATTTCTTTATGAGGGGGAATTGCTCCATAAAAATAGCGTGATTTAGTGTATGTTGCAGCTTTCAATAAGCTTTTTATGCTCTTGGAGTTCTTGTTCTTTTTTTATCTCATCTTGGGGGATAAGTTTGAAAGTTTGCTTCGCATTGTTGCAATCTTTAAGTTTATAATACCCCCACGCTAGAGAATCCAAATATGCAGGATTACGAGGGGAAATTTCAAGCGCTTTTTTGATATGTCCTACTCCTTCTTTGACATCAATTTCATAATCAATCATTAAATATCCCAAGAAATTTAAAAAAAAGCCCATATCGCTATTTTGTGAATTTTGCAATGAAGCATCAACGCGACTATCTTTGGGCGTATCTTTATGGGGAGTTTGCATTAATGTAAGAGCTTTTTGGAGATTTTGCGCTATGTTTTTTATTTGTTTTATATCTTGTTTGTTTTTTAGAGATTCAAAAATATAAATTTGTTCTAATGCAAAGAAGTAGGGATTATGATTTTCTTGATAGAGTATTCGCGCTTGTTTAGAGGCATTAAGATAATCTTTTTGTGCGATATAGAGTTCTAGGAGAATCTGTGGCTTAAATGGGAATTGTTTGGCAATTTGCGAGGCTTGTTTAAATTTTTTTTGATGAGCATAAATAAGAATAAGATTTTGTGCATTTTCAATAGTAGGATTTTTTTCAAAAGTGCTTTTGAAAATGTGCTCAATTTTTGCACTTTGAGAAAAACGAGTATAAATTTCAATGCTAAATTTACAAAAATTTCCTATGCAGCCATATTGTTCAATATGAGAATCCAATGCTTTGAGTGCTTGATTATTGTGCCCTTGCGTGAGATGCACAGCAACTATTTTTTGCAAAACATCTTGTGATTGAGTGCGTTCATATGCACGATTGAGGGCTATAAGAGATTCTTTAAAATCACCTTTTGAAGCATAGAGTGAGCCCAAAATATCATCTAAAAGAGGAGAATCTTCACTTTTAGCAATGATTTTCGCTTCCTCAAGTGCGCGCTCACTCAGCCCTAGTTTTAAGTAACAATCTAAAAATACCTTATGAATCACTAAATCTTTTGCGCCACCTTGTGCAATATATTCATTGGCAAAATCAAGTGTGGCAGAGGGATTATCAAGCGTAGAAGAAAGCAAGATAGCTTCTTTAAGGTATTCAAGTTTGCGTGTTTCCTCATATAATACAAGATACATATCACGCGCCTTAGCAAATTCGTTTTGTGCTTCAAATTCAATGGCTTCAAACAAATAGCTATCTTCATCAAATGCTCCATAGCTAAGTGTGGCACAACCAAAACACAATATAAATAAAGCAGTAAAAAAATATTTCATTTAATTCCTTTTTTAGTGCGTATGCCTTGGCATTCGTGCATAAGGATAGCAAGAGCGTCTTTATCAAGGGACTTATGTGCTTCCCAAAAAGGAAAATCGCGACATTGTTTAGGGCGATGCTTGTATATACTGCATTTTTTTGTATATGAATCAAAAAATATGCACGATAACGCACCATTATCGGCTTTTTCAATAAGTGAGAATCTATATCCTACTTTGCGCACATATGAACGCGTAAAAGCTTCAAAATCAAGTTCTAATGATGAGGCAATTTCTAGCATTTCATCAATATTCACAAATACATAACCACTCTCACCCGTGCAGCACTTTCCCCCGCAACTCTTGCAAGCGTGGGATTGAAATGTAAAAGGATAGTCTTTATTAATATTCATAGAAATTTTTTGTATCACTCTTAAAGATTTTATTGATATATTCTACTTGCGAATCTTTCACATTTTCTTTAAAGAAACGATTATTTTGTGCAATTTGCGAAGCTATGAGTTGTTCTACTCCTATGGCAGTAGAATAATTTACCCAATCATAGCGCAAATCTCCTCCTAATAGCGAAGCATACTCTACAAGATGCTGATTTTGATTGTTGATGATATTTGCAATAAATAAATTCTTGCGTTCGCTTTTTTGGATAAGCAGAAGGAGTGAAGGATTGAAATTAATCTGCGTGGAGAGAAGTTTATCTGGTTTTTGTTTAGAGAGGGCAAGTTGTGAGGCTATAAGTCCTGTTTTGACTACTGGGGTATTGAAAAATACAGCATTTCCACCAATAAATCGCCCGTATGTGCCAAGTTTTTGAGTAATAGTTGTGGCTGATTTAGCATCTATAACTTCTTCAAATATAACACGTTTGCTTTTGTTTTTCAAAATTTTTCCTAAATTACGCCCAATGAAGCTATTGTCATTATAAGTAGCAATAGATTTTCCTCCTGCGAGAGAGAGGAGAAGTTCAATTTGTGCTTCATAATCAATGCCTCCAAAGATAAGGTTTTTACTGATAACGCTGCTTTTAATTTGTTTTTTGTTGATAGTGGGGAGATAAGTGGGGAGGCTTATATTGAGATTAACAAATTCCTGCGCACCATTTTCTGTAAGGATAGCAATAACAAAATCATAATCATTTTGTGTAATTTGTGCGTAAGTATCGCGCAAGTTTGCCGCACTTTCATTGCCTGTATCAAAAATCTCAAATACAAAATCGTTTCCACGTGCCATAAGATAAGCCAAAATTGTATCAATGCTACTTGCAGAATAGCGCCCAATGATTTTTTTTGGCATTAAAAGGGCAAGTTTTATTTTGGCATTACCCTGCAATGTAGGAGGGAGCATTTGATGAAATATGCCCAAATCGCTTAAGACTTCTGAAAGTTTTGAGCGTAATTGGGTATTATTTGTTTGTGGGTCAAAAAAAGCGACAAATGAAAAAAATTGCCCCTTAGCAAAAAAGTCAAACAAGCACGAATTACTACATTTGCGTGTATCAATATTAATGATTTCTTGTTGGGGCAATGGAAGAGGGGAGATGATGTAGCTTTTGGCAAAAGTATTGAGGGCAAATAATGCAAAAAAACATATAAATGCGGTGAGTTTAAAACGAAAAGTTTGTATCATAGCTGTCCTTTTGCAATTAAAAAGTCATTATGTGCTTCTTTTTTTAAAGATGGATTGCGCACAAGTTCATTGAGTGAATGAGTAATTAAAAATTTTTTGTTATTGTGCCATAAAATTCTACTATGTTCCAAATGTTGCCCTAAAATATGTTCAGCAACTTGATTGCCGAGTAAAATACATACCTTTGGTGTAATTTTTTGCAGCTGCGTAAGGCAAAAACCCATACAAGAGAGTATATCGCTTTTATCAAGATAGGGATTATGTGTATCGCATTTTACAAGCGATAGAAGCGATATATGCCCCATTTGGAGTTTGAATACATTATGAATGATGTTTTGAAGCATAAGCGCGCTTTTGTTTTGGATAAATACTCCTTTTTCATCAACTAGAGGAATTTCGGTTATAAAACAAAGCTGACTTTGGGGATTTAAAATGCCAAAAGAGGGTTCTTTGCAATGTTTAATACGATTACATAATGAGCAATGTTTAATGATAGATTCTAAGTTATTTTTTAAAGCAGGTTGTGGTTGAGCAGGATTATAAAATGCGTTTGTGTATTGCTCACCACAAGATACGCGTTTGTAGAGTTGTTTGAGCGTAAGAAGTTTTAGAATCTGTGTTTTCATTGTTATATCCCTCCGCTTTATTTTATAATTGTTTAAGTTCTAAACTCACTGGACAATGGTCGCTACCAAAAATGTGAGGGTAAATATTTGCATCTTGAAGAGAAGGAGCAAGGGCACGGGAGCAGAGAAAATAATCAATTCGCCACCCTGTATTGTTTTCTCGTGCTTTGCCCATATAACTCCACCAACTATAAGCTCCTGTGAGCGTGGGATAAAAATGTCGGAAAGTATCAATAAACCCAGCATCTAAAAGCGCAGTCATTTTATTTCGTTCTTCATCTGTGAATCCTGCGTTGCGGCGATTTGTTTTTGGGTTTTTTAAGTCAATTTCTTGGTGGGCTACATTGAGGTCGCCACAAATAATAACGGGTTTATGTTTTTCAAGGTTTTTGACAAATGCTCTAAAGTCATCTTCCCACGCCATACGATAATCTAGTCGTTCCAATTCGCGTTTAGAATTAGGTGTATAGACATTGACAAGGTAGAAATGTGGATACTCTGCTGTAATAATGCGACCTTCTTTATCGTGATGAGTTATACCCATATCATAAGCGACATTAAGAGGTTTAGCTTTGCTTAAAATTATGACGCCTGAATACCCCTTTTTTTCTGCACTATTCCAATACTCCTCATAACCTTCAAAGCGGAATGTAGCTTGTTCTTTGCACATTTTAGATTCTTGAATACAAAATATATCAGCATTGATTTGATTAAAAAAATCCATAAAGCCTTTATTCATGCAGGCACGCAAACCATTGACATTCCACGAGATGAGTTTCAAAATTTATCCTTAAACAAAACTAATGGCGACCCTTGAAAGATTTGAACTTCCGTTTTCACCGAGAAAGGGTGATATCCTTGGCCAGCTAGATGAAAGGGTCAATAAAAGTATAGCAAACTTTATTTAAGATTTGCTACAATACATCTCCAATAGGGAAACCTTAAAATATTACATACAAGGGGAAGAATATGTGTATATGGCGACATATATTAATATGTGGAGCATTGCTTATGGCTTTAAGCGGCTGTTTTGGTGGTAAGATGGCACAGATAGAAACAACCACACCATCAAAGCAAAGTAATATACTTACTTTAAGTTTTGTGGGCGATAATGTGCTTGGAGATTATTATGGAAGCAATGGGGAGACACTTAATTGGTATTTTGAAAATAAAATAGGAAAAGATTATGGCTACTTTTTTGCAAAAGTCAAACATATTCTTGAAAATGATGATATGACATTGGCTAATCTTGAAGGACCACTTACTACATATAGTGGTGATAGATTGATTAAACCTTTTGCTTTTAAAGGCGATCCAAGTTATGTGAAGATTCTAAAAAAAGGAAGTGTAGAAGCTGTAAATATTGCAAATAATCACACACGTGATTATGGGATAAAAGGATTTGAAGATACACAAACACATCTAAAAAATGCACAGATTTTTTACAGCGGTGAGGGGATTTTAAGTATTTATGAAATCAAGGGTAAAAAAATCGGTATGGCAGGACATCGCGGTTGGAGTGTAGCTGTTAAAAAGCAAGTGAAAGAAGAGATTGCAGCATTGCGTCAAAAAGGTGCAGATATTGTGATTTTTACATTTCATTGGGGCGAAGAGCGGGAGCATTATCCTAATGCAACACAAAAAGAAATAGGCAGATTTGCCATTGATAATGGCGCAGATATTGTGATTGGACATCATCCGCACGTATTGCAGGGCATAGAAGAATATAAGGGTAAAAAAATTATTTATAGCTTAGGAAATTTCGTATATGGCGGAGCAAAAAATCCTGCCGATAAGGATAGTATTATTTATCAAGTGCGTTTTGTGTTTAATACTTCACCATCACAATTAGATGCTATGAGTAAAGATTTAATTTTTATAGAGAATAAAAAAGTGCGTCAAATAGGGAAAATGCCTCAATGGAGCGAATTGCATAGCTTTATCCCTGTGCGCATTAGTGGCGCAACATCATACAATAACTATCAACCTGTTGTCGCACAAGGTGAGGATAAAGAACGTATTATCAAGCGAATGAATACTTATAGCGCATCTTTAAGCCAATAGAATCTATTGTATCAGATTGATATGTTCTAAAATCTCTTGTGCGCCATTAGGTTTTATTTTGCTCATTAGCAGATGAGATTTTTCGCTGAATGCATTTTCTTGTTTTTGCAAAGATTCTATAAATGCAAGAACTTGTGGCACATTTAGTTCAGATTCTCTAAGGAGCAATCCTAATCCTTGTTTGGTAAAATATAGAGCATTATGGTATTGATGATCTTTTGCTGCATAAGGATAGGGGACAAATATCCCAATAAGCCCATTTGCGCTCATTTCCCATAAGCTTGAAGCGCCAGAGCGCGCAATGCAGACATCTGCTTTGTGTAAGCGTAATACAATTTCTTTATCAAAGGCAAAAATATCAACTTTATCTAATATGCCAAGATTCTCATAAGCTTTTTTGACGCGCTCAAAGTCTCTTTCTCCACATTGATGAGCGATGCTAATGCCTCTTTTTAATAATTCTGGCACGATTTGCAAGGCAAAGTCGTTAATGCCCTTTGCTCCTTGAGAACCACCCAAAAAGAGTAAATGCTCTACTTTTTCTCGTACTCGTGAGTGTGCAAAAAATTCATCACGTACAGGATAAGAGGTGCGAATAAAGTTTTTACTTTTGCTATCAAAGCTACCAAATATAGCTTTTGCAAAGGGTGTGAGAATCTCATTGAGTTTGCCTTTAATGGCATTTTGTTCGTGGATAAAAAATGGTATTTTGCATAAAATTGCCCCGATAGAAGCTCCTGCTGCACTAAATCCTCCTACACTGATAACGCATTGTATGTTGTGTTTTTTAAGAATCTTTGCTGCATTCCAAGCTGCTTTGAGCTGTTTAAAAATAGCTTTGATTTTGCCTATATATTTTTTATTTACAACTCCTGTTGAATCTAAAAAATAACAATGCGTAAAAAGAGGGCTATTTTCAAACCAAGCTCTATCTTGTCCTATTTGTGAGCCGATATAAATCGCTTGTTGATTATTTTTTTGGATTTGTTCTGCAAGTGCTTTGGCAATAGCTAAATGTCCGCCTGTTCCACCGCCTGTAATTGCAAACATACTATGCTCCTTCATAATGCCTATTTTGTGGTATTGTAGCATAAGTAGAGTGATATTTGGCAATATATAATGCTCTTTGTATTTAATGATTTGTGCCATAATATCAATTTGCCTCGCTTATTATTCACACATCTTGACACAAATTTTGATAAAGGGGAAAAATGGATAAGATTGTTACACGTTTTGCGCCTTCACCCACAGGATATTTGCATATTGGAGGCTTACGCACAGCATTGTTTAATTATCTTTATGCGCGGGCAAATGGAGGAAAGTTTTTGCTTCGCATTGAAGATACAGATTTGGCACGCAACTCTATGGAGGCGACAAAGGCGATTATAGAATCATTTAAGTGGGTGGGGTTAAACTATGATGGCGAAGTGGTGTATCAAAGCCAACGTTTTGAACTCTATAAAAAATATATTCAGCAGCTTTTGGAAAGCAAAAAAGCCTATTATTGTTATATGAGCAAAGAAGAACTAGATAAATTGCGCAAGGAGCAAGAAAAAAATAAGCAAACACCGCGTTATGATAATCGCTATCGCGATTTTACAGGCATACCTCCACAGGGAGTAGAGCCTGTGGTGCGAATAAAAGCCCCACTTGAGGGAAGTATAGAGTTTATAGATGGTATCAAAGGGCATATAAGTATTAATGCTAAAGAAATTGATGATTTTATCATTGCGCGTAGCGATGGCACGCCTACTTATAACTTTGTTGTAGCCGTAGATGACGCACTTATGGGTATTACAGATGTGATTCGTGGTGATGATCATTTGAGCAACACGCCAAAGCAGATTCTTATTTATAATGCACTCGGCTTCGCTTTGCCTAGATTTTTTCACGTGCCGATGATTCTCAATCCTCAAGGGAAAAAGCTAAGCAAACGAGATGGGGCAATGGGTGTAATGGATTATGCCAAAATGGGTTATTTGCCAGAGGCGATTTTGAATTTTCTTGTGCGGCTTGGTTGGAGTTATGGCGATAAAGAAATTTTTTCACTCCAAGAAATGCTTGAGCTTTTTAGTCCAAATGAGCTTAATAGCTCGCCAAGTGCATATAATGAAGACAAATTACTTTGGCTCAATCAGCATTATATGAAGCATACACCTAATGCTGTGCTTGAAGAGCTTTTAGGATATTTTGGGGTAGCGAAGTTATCAGAATCTAAACGCGAGATTCTCTATCCTGCACTCAAAGACCGATGTAATACATTGGCGAGTTTTGCACAGAGTTTTGTTGAAGTGATGAACGCACCTTGTAGCTATGATGAAAAAATGCGCTCAAAGCTTGATATAAATGCAACACAATGGCTTAATGAGCTGTGCGAGAATCTCAATGCAGCTTCGTGGGAGGATAATCCACACATCATTGAATCTTACTTGCATCAGTTTGCTTTGGAGCGTCAAATAAAAATAGGAAAGCTTATGCCGATATTACGTTGTGCTTTGTTGGGCAAAAGTGGAGGCATTGGTGTATGTGAGACTCTTGCTGTGCTTGGCATAGAAGAGAGCAAACACAGAATCCACGCATTTATAAGGTATCAAAATACTATTTGACACATTCATATAAAAGTTAAATAATACCTTGTTAAATGATTCCAAGCTTTATAATTGACGAAAAAATAAGTATGGAGTAAATTATGCTTCAAAGATATATTCTTATGAGCATCTGTATTTGTAATTTTGTTTTTGGAGGGTGGTTTTCCAAGCAGTGGAATATAAATAACCCACCAAGCCTTGAAGAAAGTCTCCAATCTTTGCTTAAAATAGATTGTCAAAAAGTGAATACCCTTAAAGGTATTACACCACATTCTCATTACAAAAACAAAGATGCGGTTTCACAATGTATAAAAGAGCAAAAATTTCTTAAAGCCATTATTAATGATGATGTGAGTGCTTATAAAAAAATACTTGATGCCAATGAGTGGAGCAGATATTTTTTATTTTATACAACTTATTCTCCACGCATTGAAATTACGCCTCTTATGGTATCTATTGTATTTGATTCTTCTAAAGTATTTAAGGCTATTCTTGCGGATTCTGGGCATATAGATATTCTCTCACAAAAAATATCTCCACGTTTTAATATTGATAGAATGATGTCTGATGATTATGCTTCTCTAGGAGCTTTTAAGCTGGGAAATAGAATCTATGATGTCAATGGTGTGAGCGCGCTTGATTTAAGCGCTATGTATCATCGCTATGATATGTTTTGGGAGTTACTCGCTCAAGGCGCAACTTATAATAATCCTAAATATCCACAAACTAATGGCATAGTTACTTTTGGAGATATAAATATTTTAGAGCTTATGTTGTATTTTGATGAGAAGTTTCTGAGCAATTTTGGCGGCGGTAATATATTGCATTTTGTTACGCGCGATGGAAATGTGGAGCTTTTAGAATATCTCGTTACGCAAAAAGATATGCCTATTGATGCTCTAAAAGCTGGAGAAACGCCGCTTGATGTTGCACTAAGTGGTAAAAACTTTCAGCGCAAACCTCAAATTCAAGCTGCGCAAAAACTCATTGAACTCGGAGCAAAAGTAAGTGAAGCAAATCAACATCGTTTAAATAAGCTTATGCAAAAAAAGTAAAAACAGCGTGTTAAAATGTCTTTGTAACACTTGCGCCAACGATAAGTGGAGCGAGAATCTGTGGTTTTTTGATACATAAAGTGATACGCGTTATTACATTAAATTGTGTTTTAAGTTCATCAATAACACCAAGAAGTGCAGATTCTAAAAGTTCATAAGCATTTATTTGGAGATGATGAGAAATCATCTCGCTTATAAGTGTATAATCAAGATATTGTTCTTGTTTATACATATAAGTAATATGTGCCTCTACAAGGAGTTGTTGGGGTGTATGTCGTTCATTTTCTAGCACTCCGATGATTGCTTCACAGAGGAGATTTTCAATATGTAGTGTGATGTGTTCCATTACAGCACTTTATTTTCCTCTCCATTAAAAAGTCGTTTAATATTAGGGATATGTGTATAGATGATAAATACTCCTATAAGCACTATGGGTGTGTGAGTATGAATTTGTTGAATAATAGATATGGAATCTGGAAGTGGCAAGACATAAGGAATGACAAAAGTTAATCCAATGCAGCCCAAAACACCTAAAAGTGAGGAAATAGAGGAGATTTTAAATACTTTTCCCACAATGCCCCATATAATCAAACCACAAATACTTTCACAGGGGATAAGCAATAAGACAGAACCAATCGCCGTAGCCACCCCCTTGCCTCCTTTAAAGCCTAGATAGGGGCTATAACAATGCCCTAAAATGGCTAAAAGAGCAATGCTCCATTGTGTTTCATAACTCACATCTAGGATTTTTGCCCCAAGCACGACAATTAAACCTTTTGTTGCATCAAGGATAATTGTTAAAATAGAGAGAATCTTTGCCTTGGGCTCATCAAGTGCTTTAACAGCACGATAGACATTTGTTGCGCCAATGCTTTTTGAGCCAATATCGCGAATATCCACTTTATAGAGGATTTTAACCAAAAGCCAACCAAAAGGGATTCCTCCAAATAAAAATGCTACGATATAAAAAATCATATTGATGTTTGATAACGTATAAAGCACACTTGATAGAAAACTCATAATATTCCTTCCTCTTGGTATGATTATGTAATTATAGCATTATTTGGTGATGAGTTGGATATTTGCATTCTCAAGTGTAGCAAACTCATCATCATAAAAATATATATTCTTTAGTCCCTCTTGCACAAGCTCCGTGCCTAGAATGCTTGCCATATGCCCAGAGTAGCACACAAGCACACATTTTTTATCGGGGTGTTTTTTTGCAAGCGCATAGACATCATAAGGATTGTTGAGCTGATGTGAATTATGGATATGACAAAGTTCATAATCTTCGGGGTAACGCATATCAATAATACAAAAACTTTCATCTAAATCAGCTGCATATACAGGTGTAGCGAGGCTTAAATTGTTTTTACCTTTGAGTTGCATAGTATCTCCTTTTGAAAAAGGCATTGTATTTTAAAATACATTAGAGAATCTTGATTATTTTAATTGAGGAGGAGCAATCTCAATGACCCTATTATCAAGAGGTTGCACATCTCTTGCATTATGGTGGAGGATTGCTTGAAACGCCATAATTTGTCTTTTGGAAGCTTGAGTGGGATTTTGAAATACTACCCATTGGACATTTTCGCTACAAGGTGGCGTGGTTAAGCTCCCATCAAAGGCGTAATATCCGCTTTGTTCAGGCAAAATGCCATTCATATCAAGTGTGCTAAAGGACTTGCTTTGATTTGTTTTTGTAGGCATAGAATCAATAATCTTTTGAAGTGAGGGATTTTCTTTTCCCTCTTCAAAAAGTGCTGCGATGACAAGAGTATCACCTTTTTTATTTTGATGCACGATGTGCATTTCCATTGGAAATATTTTGCCCTCAATCTGCATTTCAGAAGGAGTATGAAAATGCAGCTGCACGAGGGAATAGTGAATGTTTTTAAAACTCACTTCGCCACCATTTTGAAAATTAATTTGCACAGAGTGCCCATTGTTTGTAATATTTTTTGCTACTCCTTTTTCTGTTTTATATGCGAGAGTGAGGTAATTATCTGTGTTCATAGTGCGAGAGCGAGTGATATTGATAGGGGATTGGTGTTTGCCATTTTTGCAAAGGGTATAGTTTGGACTAAGAGAAGCCCATTTGTCTGGTCCATCATCTATATCATAGCCCCAGTGAGCTGCTTGTAAAACACTTGTTATCAAAAGTAATACAAATTGTTTTTTCATAGAAGTTCCTTAATGTGAGTTTTGCGGAGGAATTATAATGCGTGTGTTATATAAAAATGTAAATGAATAAAGATTTACTACGATTTATGCAATAAAAGCCCAGTATAGGCTTTTATTGAGAGGGATTTTGTAATTTGGGAATCTTAGGCGTCCTTAGTAGTCGTTGAAGTAGCCTTGCTTTCTGTTTTTGTGGGCTTGGTTACTATTTTGGCAGGAGTAGTTTTATTGAGTTTAGATTCACTCTTCACTTTTTCAGCCTTAGTTTCTTCTTTTGCAGTCTTTTCAAGTTTAGCTTTTTCTTTTAGTTCTTTTGTAGCTTTTTTTGCCTTTTTTTCGGCTTGTTTGGCTTCTTTAAGCTGTTTTTGAACCTCTTTTGTAGGGTCCATATCGTTGTTTGATTGACGTTGTGAATAAGCCCAAACAATGCTTGGATCTGGCAAAAGACACACAGCAGTTTGGTCTTTACCCTCATAATCAATTTTGCTTAAAATATCGCGTGCAATATTTAATCGTGCGCGTTTTTTATCATTGGTATTAACAATCGTCCAAGGGCAAATATGCGTATGTGTGCGGGCAAACATTTTTTCAAATGCTTCAGTGTATTGTTCCCACAAATCAAGAGATTTGCCATCAATAGGGCTTAGTTTCCACATTCTAAGAGGGTCAGTTTTGCGGCGTAAAATGCGGCGTTTTTGCTCATCTCGTCCAACATCAAGGAAATATTTAAAAATCATCGTGCCACTTGCTATAAGCATTTGTTCAAGATTAGAGACTTGCGTAATAAACTCTTTATATTGCTCCTGTGTGCAAAAATCCATTACTCTTTCTACTCCTGCGCGATTATACCAACTCCTATCATAAAAAACAATCTCTCCACCGCTTGGCAGTGTGGTAATATAGCGTTTGAAATACCATTCTGTTTTTTCTGTTTCAGTAGGTTTGTTTAGTGCTACTACACGGCAACCTCGTGGATTCATATGGCTTGTAAGAGCCTTGATTGTGCCACCCTTACCCGCTGCATCGCGCCCCTCCATAATGATGACGATTTTTTGGTTTGTGTCTTTTACCCAATTTTGTAGTTTAAGAAGTTCTATTTGAAGTTTTGTCAGCTCCTCAAGATAAAAATCCTCTTTCATACGCCCATTTTTGGATTTATAAATCTCCCGAATATTGCCCTCGCTTTCCGGTCTAATGACAATTTGTCTTTCTTGCTTTCCCATATTTACCCTCCTTTTGGTTTTAAATTCCTAGCATATTAGCATATTTTTTAAAAATATGCGGCAATATTAAGGCATTTTGTATTCAAGGAGTTACCAAATGAAGCCAAATTACACAAAAAAGAGCATAGATATATGCACAGATTTAGCCCAAAACGCACTTATTTTACTTCAAAACAAAGGATTAAAGGTGGGCATAGCAGAGAGCTGCACAGGTGGGCTTTTGAGCTATCATTTTACTGCACTTGATGGCGCTTCAGCGGTGCTTGATGGCGCGATGATAACTTATGCAAATGCTATCAAAGCCTCTTGGCTTGGTGTGAGTGAAGAGAATCTGAAACTCTATGGTGCGGTGAGTGAGCCTGTGGTGAGGGAGATGTGTGCAGGGATTCTCTTTCAAAGCAATGCAAATATAGCATTGGCGACAAGTGGTATCGCTGGTCCAAGTGGAGGGAGTGTTCAAAAGCCCATAGGAAGCGTGTATATCGGTGTGCAGCGCAAAGGAGAACAAGCACAAATAGAATATTGCCATTTTCAGGGTGATAGGCATTTGGTGCAATTTCAAAGCTGTGCTAAGGCACTTGAGATGTTAATCGCTCTGCTTCATTGCTCTTGACAAATTACGCCAAACTCATTATAATGTCGCTCCTTTGTGTCAAAGCATATAAGGGCATTAAGGAATAAAGGCAGATGACCCGTTAGCTCAGTTGGTAGAGCAATTCCCTTTTAAGGAATGGGCCGTTGGTTCGAATCCAACACGGGTCACCACCAAAGATAAAAGTGGCCCCGTCATCTAGCGGTTAGGATACCACCCTTTCACGGTGGCTACAGGGGTTCGAGTCCCCTCGGGGTCACCACTTTTATTTTTGTTCTTTTTTTAAGCTTCAGGTTTTGGTCGCTTAGCTCAGTTGGTAGAGCGCCACCCTTACAAGGTGGATGTCATAAGTTCGAGTCTTATAGCGACCACCATTTTGTTTTAGAATCTGCTTATATTCAAATTATGGAGCGGTAGTTCAGCTGGTTAGAATACCTGCCTGTCACGCAGGGGGTCGCGGGTTCGAGCCCCGTCCGCTCCGCCACTTTTTCTACGCTTTTTGTTGGCTTTTTTGGATTCAAAAATAAAACTCCAAATTATATCTTTTCAATAATATGATTCAGTTCTTGTGTTTTGTGTTTATAGCTTGTGAGCGTCCTCTCAAGCGTTTCAAGGGATTTTGGACTGATGTATTCTAGGAGTTCTACAATATGGCTGTATTTGGCAAAAATGGGATTTTGCAGATAAAATTTGCGCAAGATTCTCTTAGAATCTTCACTAAAAAGCTCCTGTTCATATACACCGAGTGCATCAGCGATAAAAGGCAACATATCGGCTTTTAAATCAATATTGCCATTGAGATAAGCATAAATGCTTGAGATTGTAGGGCTCTCTCCTGTTTTATTTGCGCGCAAACCTAAGTCAATCAAGCGATGTGCAAGCTCTTTTTTACTTAGGTTTTTCTCTTTCAAAATCTCATTTATTCTCTCTACAACTTTCATTGCTTACTCTTACATTTATAAATATTCAATAATTCTAATCAATAAATTATTGAAAAAGAGTAATTTAAGTATTGATTTCATATAATTTTGCTCATTTTTAAACAAAGGAGACATAAATATGAACTTTATAGTTGCATATTTGTTTAAATTTTCTACCAATTTTTTGGGGAATAGCGGGAATGATGTTGAACATAAATTGCGTTCAGCTAAACAGATAGATGTTATTCTAAGAGCATTCGTTTTGGCATTGGTTTTGTCTATAGTTGCTGGTATTGTTACTACTATTTTTTCAAGTGAAAGCGAATTTGTAAAGAATATTGGGATTTCTGAGGTGAAAGCAGGAATTATAGGTGGAGTTATGTTTTTAATCATATCCTATTTTATAATTTATCGCATTTTTAAGAATTATTGCCTAAAAGGTTCGGCTTGTCCGCAATGTGGCGAGAGTTTCTGCACAGAAATAATAAATGAAAAAACACTTACAGAAAGTATAGCGAGAGAAAAAAATAACTCTGGAAATGGTTATAAAAATTACCGAGTAGGACGCAAACTTGTTGGACTAGAATGTCAAAAGTGTAACTTTAAAAGTGAAGTTGAAGTTCGGTTTAAAGAAGAAGCATAACACCCAAAAGGAATAAATTTACTCTTAATCTATATGAAATCTAAGGAGAAGACAATGCTTACGAGAACAGCATTATTTGTAGCTGCAGCAATTTTTGTAGGATGTGGAGGTGGAGATAGCACAGATTACTCCAAATTAGATAAAAATAAAGAACCTTTTTTTAAGGATTTTATTAATGAACCAGTTAAAGATGGGGAGTTATTTGCCTATTATCCAGCACCTTATAAGGATAGTCAGTTAGTGTGTAATAATGACTTGGCGACTGAAGCACTAAGGAGGCAAAATATTCCTTTTATTCAAATATTCAAATATTTAGATGAAGAATCTAAACGAGAAGGGACTCTAGTTGGAATACCAATGTCTTATAATTTTTACAAATATCCTGAAGTTAAAAGAGCATTTGCTACTCCTCTTAGAGTCACTAAACAAGGGTCTGGCTATGTCAGAAATAATAATACTGATAAAGGCATTAAAATAAATAGGGAATACTTTAGTATTGATGCTTTAGAAAAGCGCGCACAAGTTCATCAAAAATCAAGTATTACTTATGTAAATAAGTTTATCAAAGACAAGCCAGAAGCAGAGTGTCGCATAGTGGAATAAAAGCAATGACAAAACTACATCAAAGGAGCAAAAATGAAATACACTTACGACATTGACAAACGATTTAATGGCAAGAAGCTTTATGAGTATCGGTTTGAGGATTCTTACTATAAAAGCGATAGGTTGATGAAAGAGGGTGGCAGGAAGTTTAAGGGCTTTTATGATACTCTTTCACGCCATATTTTTGACATTAACCTTCAGATTAGAGAAAAAGCACACGAAACTTACCCTATTGCGAGAAACGAGCGTAGCAATTCCGCTACTATCGCTATGGCACTCTCTTTGCAGACGCCTTATGTCATTAGCGAGTATGGATTTGGCTGTAAAGATGTGGATTTACACCCAGATACAGATGACACAGATGATAGAAAAAAGCAGCAGAGACGCTCTATTGACTTTTGGTGTGCGACAGAGGATTTTAAGCTTGAGATGTGGATAGAATCTAAGCATTGTTGGATCAATGTGAGCAAAAATCTGAATGCGAAATGGGAGTTTGATGTAAGAAACAAAAAACGCATACAAGACGCATTAAAGCAACTTCGCGATATTAATGCTTTAATAGAGAGTGGCAAGGCGGTTGAAGGCGTGAGAGTCGCACTTATAAGTGTCAATATCTTTTGTAAAAAAGAGCAACTTGTAGAGGATTTGAGTGAGTTAGATTCTATCCCGCGCGATGTGGCGAGTATGCTAGAATCCCAAGCGAGAGAATATCTCAAGCAAGATGTGGGTGTGCTTGTGAGCGCCCTTGATTTACGCCCGAGCATTAAGACAGATAAGCAAGACACTTATCATATTTATAGTGCGGAATATCTCCCCTATGTCCTACTTGGTGCAATCGTGTTGCCTTAAAAAGCGTATAGAATCTCATCTAAACTAAAATAAACGCAACAAGGTATAACAGAACCACAAACTATAAAGGAGCAAACAATGCAAAAACTAATCTTAACTTTAGGGCTAATTGGAGTGCTGTTCATTAACTTGAAAGCTGATGAGGTAGAGTGGGAGACTATAACTATGGACAAGGTAGATGGCTCTTATGGAACAGGAACTAATTATGTCTGCCCCTTACCTGTTAAAAGTTTGTTAAAGGACTCTTTATACGACACAGGGAGAAGTAGTGGTGCGATAGAAGTGTTAGTCTATGAATCTGGTAAATATGCAATATCGGATAAACCTATAACAGCTATGGCTAAAGAAGTTGAAGCTTACGGGTATGTTCAAAAGTTTAAAAAACTAGATGAGAAAATAGGACAAGAATTTATAGAATATGCGAAAAAGCTTAGAGCAGTGAAGTTTAAAATAGCCCAAGATGTTTGTGTGAGCGAGTCTAAAACGAGATATGATTATAAAGGTGATGTAGGGGTTTATACATTCTTTGAGCAACCAAAGAAAACCCTAGACGAGTTTTTTAAAACCATTGACTCCTACTTTGAATAACAACAAAGGAGAATTGTTTTCATACAATCCAACATCTTTTTTGGCACGATAATTTTGATGATGACTTTGCAGGCAAAATACATAAGGGCTAAACCAATGGCGATATAATCCTTATGCGCCTTTTGTATGCCTTTTAGCTCTTGTGCAAAAAGTGGCGTTTGCAGTGCTATATCCCACCATTGCTTATAATATGGGTGGAAGAAAACAAGCTTGTTGTGAGATGTGATATGTTCTTTTGGGCTTTTCCAAGGCTTTGCACACGCATTATAATGAGCGATTTTGGTAAGTGGCAAAATCTCAAAGTAGTCTTTTGTGTAATCTTGGCTAAGCTTGTTGTTATCAAGGTGGCACAGGAAGTGCATTGCTAGTCCATATTCTGGGGGTAAAATCTTTATCTTGCCATTGAGGGCGACATTGAGCGCATCTTGGTCAGCGCACAAGGGCACATACGCTTTCAAAAATGCCAAGCATTGAGATTCTATATTATTCGCGCGATAGAGTGGCATATTTAAGAGCATAAGCCCCGAACAAAAATAATAAGGTATATGGGCTTTCCCTATATCAAATCCCACAGAATCTTTATGCGCGCTTGTAGATTCTAAAATAAAGCTCTCATCGCGCAAAATATTATTTGCAGGATATGCTTCATTTACCCCCGCGATACACTCTCCTAAATCAATCGCAAAAAGTTCTCGCACATCGCATAAAACAAGCATATCCACATCTAAATAAAGGCATTTTGCCACATCTTGTGGGATATATTGTGAAAGTATAAGGCGATAGTAGGCGCAGTAGTTTTGCTCCTTTTCAAATCCCCATTTAGGGACGCCCACAAAGGCACTTTCATCAACAAAATGAATGTGAATCTCACAAGGATAAGTCAAAGAGAGTTGTTTTTGTAAGGTTTGAAGTTTGTCTTGGCACTCTTGGGAGAGTGCATTGCTTAGGATATGAAAGATATAGCCCTCGCTCTCCTGATGTTGTGGGCTTTGATAGTTTTCACTTTGCCCCCCCCCCCATATAATCTCTAAAAGCTTTGCTTGTATCTGTGTGTTTAATGATACTCGTTAAAAGAACGCTTAAGTATTTGATATAGTTTTCATCGCTGCTAAAGACAATGTGAAACATTATTTTTTCCCTCCCTCTATGTATTCCTCATAACTGCCACGAAAATCAATAATCTTAGCCCCTTTATTATCAGAATCTGCAATAATTTCAATGATTCTATTCGCATACGCGTCAATAAGCTCTCTATCGTGGCTTACACAAATCACATTTCCGCTGAATTTATAGAGCGCCTCGCCAAGCGCGATAATGGATTCTAAATCTAAATGATTTGTCGGCTCATCAAGCACTAAGAAATTCCCTCCCTCAAGCATAAGTTTGCTGAGCACCATTCTATGTTTTTCACCTCCACTAAGCGCATTTATAGGCTTTTCTTGCTCCTCTCCACTAAAAAGCATTCGCCCAAGCGCATTGCGTATCTCACCACTCTCTTTTTTCTTATCAAAGCCTCTAAGCCACTCATATAGGCTCTCCTCTCCTTTTATCTCCTCACTCACATTTTGCGGGAAGTAGCCTCTTTGTGTAGTTGCACCCCATTTGATTGTGCCACTATCTGGCGCGAGCTCCTCTACTAGAATCTTGCACAATGTAGATTTGCCTACGCCATTCGCGCCGATGATAGCGATTTTATCACCGGGCAAGATTTTAAGATTCACATTTTTTAGCACACACAAATCGCCATAACTCTTTGAAATATTTTCGCACTCTAGGGCTTCGTTGCCAATGGAGCGATTTGGTTTAAAAACAATGCTTGGGTCTCGCCTTGAGCTGACTGCGAGACTTTGAATATCAAGTTTTTCAAGTTGTTTTTGTCGGCTGGTGGCTTGTTTTGCTTTGCTCGCATTTGCCGAAAATCGTGCGATAAAAGATTCTAACTCCTCTTTTTCCTTAAGCTTTTTGTTGCGCTCCATTTCTTGTTGCTTAGCAAGTAAAGTACTTGCGATATACCAATCATCATAATTACCGCTAAATTCACGCACAGAGCCAAAATCCATATCTAAAATATGAGTGCAAACGCTATTTAAAAAGTGCCTATCGTGGCTGATGACTACAAGTGTGCCATCGTGTCGCTTTAGATTCTCTTCTAGCCACGCGATAGAATGCAAATCAAGGTTGTTTGTCGGCTCATCAAGGAGTAAAATATCTGGCTTTGGGAAAAGTACTTGTGCAAGGAGAATCTTAAATTTATCCCCACCTGTGAGCGTTTTCATTAGTTCATTATGCACAGCACTTTCAAAGCCCAAGTCCTCTAAAATTTTCTCTATTATCACATCACATTCATACATTGGGTCTTCTTCGGCACATATCATTTCTAGCTCACCGAGCTCTTCATTGACTTTTTCATCGCTTAAATCACCATTTTCATAGAGGTATTCTTTGCGCTTGATTGCATCATAAAGGCGTTGATTGCCAATAAGGACAGCATCTTTTAGGCTTAGCTCCTCAAAAGCGTATTGGTCTTGCCCCAATACACCCATTTTTAAACCTTTTTCAATCACAATTTCTCCACTGCTTGCTTCATATGCACCGCAGAGAATCTTAAGCAATGTGGATTTACCCGCGCCATTTGCGCCAATAAGCCCATATCGTTTGTGTGCATCAAGCTTGATATTGACATTTTCAAAAAGCTTTTTTGTCGCATAGCGCATTGAAAGGTTGATAGTTTGAAGCATAACATTCCTTTTAAAACTTTGGATTAATTTTAAAAAATGATTCTACACTAGATTTTATAAGATAAAAGTTAGAGTAATTTTTAAGTTAAAACACTTTATAATTTGTGCTTTTATTGTTGGAGACATAACTTTTAGGAGGAATTAGATGCAAAATAACACTCAAAATTACAGAATCAAGCGCTATATTGTGTATAGTATAGCAACTTTATTCTTGTTGATATTTCCTTTCATTCAAATCAATGGGAATCAACTTTTTTTGCTTTCATTTGACCATAAGCAATTACATCTTATGGGGGTGGTATTTGATATGCAAGAGCTTTATCTTATGCCATTTTTGCTTATCCTTATGTTTGTGGGAATCTTTTTTATGACTACTCTTGCAGGGCGTATTTGGTGTGGCTGGGCGTGTCCGCAGACAATTTTTCGTGTGCTGTATAGGGATTTATTGCAGACAAAGATTTTTGGTTTGCGCAAAAAGATTTCTAATAAACAAGAAAAAATGGACTTAAGCACCTTTGGCAATAAAATTAAAGCAGTTTTAGCATTTTTGATTATCGCTGTACTTTGCCTTGTGGCATCAGCGAATTTGATGTTTTTCTTTACGCCTCCGAGTGATTTTTTTGCCTATATAAGCGACCCGCTCAATCATCAGATATTACTTGGATTTTGGCTTGGATTTGGGCTATTTTTTATCCTAGATATTGCTTATATACAAGAAAATTTTTGTATTTATATGTGTCCATATTGTCGTGTGCAAAGTGTGCTTTATGATAATGATACGCTTATGGCTCTTTATAATTATAAACGCGGTGGGGCAGTGTATGATACAAAAGGTATGAAGTTTGCGCTTGCACCCCAAAAGCAAGATTCAAATAATGAATGCACAAATTGTCTTGCTTGTGTGAGAGTTTGCCCTACGCATATTGATATTAGAAAGGGTATGCAGCTTGAATGTATCAACTGCCTTGAATGTGCCGATGCTTGTGCAAAAGTAATGGGCAAGCTTGGCAAAGCCTCACTTGTGATATGGAAATCTTCAGCTTCGCTTGATAATGCGCTCAAGGTGCGTTTCTTGCGATTTAGGACAATTGGCTATGTAATAATCCTAGCTCTTGTGTTTGCACTTCTTCTTTTTATGAGCACCACCAAAGAGAGTATGTTGCTTAATATCAACCGCACATCAGAGCTTTATGAGGTAAGAAGTCATCATATCGTGGATAATCACTATACGATGCTCTTTCACAATACAGATGTAAATGACCACGAAATGTATTTTGAAGTGTTTGATGTCAAAGGGAATGATATTGCTCATTCATTAAAGATTATTACGCCAAAAGCACCATTTAAAGTCAAAGCAGGCAAAAAGGAGAAAAAGGTTGTAACACTCCGCACAGATGAGATTTTGCAAAAAGGCAGTTATGATATTATTATCCGCGCTTTTGCTACAGATGATAAAGAGCGTATTTTTGTTGAACGCAAAACAAATTTTGTTTATCCAAATGAGAAAATGCTCAAAGAGTAGATTCTGTGGTTTAGCTTAAGGAGCAAAGCTTTTTTAACCCTTATGGAAAATTTTTTGCTTCGTTAGTAAATTGTGGTAGAATACCACTTCAATTTTCAATTACAAGGAGAAAATAATGGGACTTTATGATAGAAATTACACTAATGGAGCGCAGTTTGCAAATGAAGCAGTAGCAGAGCGCGATAGTGCATTAGTAAATTTTGTAAAGACAACTTACAAATTTTTTGGTGCGAGTTTGTTTTTTGCTTTCATTGGGGCAATGATTGGGTTTTACAATCTTCAACTCGTGTTTGAAAATCGTATGTTGATTTTCATTGCTGAAATTGCTGCACTTTTTGGTTTGATGTTTTCACGTTCTAAGCCGGGCTTAAATATTGCTATGCTTTTTATCTTTACCACGCTTACAGGTTTAGCGATTACGCCTCTTGTAGCAATGGTAGCATTTAAAGCGGGTGCTGGTGCAGTGGCTATGGCATTTGCGATGACTACAATTATTTTTGGTGTTATGAGCATTTTTGGTATTAAAACATCAAAAGATTTAGCAAATATGGGCAAAATGCTCTTTATCGCTTTGATTGTTGTAGTTGTGTGCTCACTTGTAAATATGTTTCTTGGAAGCTCTATGTTTCAAGTGCTGATTTCTGGTGCGGCAGCAATACTCTTTAGCTTGTATGTAGCTTATGATACACAAAACATTATTCGCGGACTTTATGCAAGCCCTGTTGATGCAGCAATTAGCCTTTATTTAGATTTTTACAATATTTTTGTAAGCTTACTTTCGCTTATTGGTTTAGCAAATCGCGACTAAAGGTTGCCACAATGGAGATTGGTAGAGTTATAGATGCTAATCTCAATCGTTTAAAAGAGGGTATCCGAGTGATTGAGGATACTCTCCGTTATTTTCATAATGATGTTTTGCTCTCCACATCATTAAAGAATCTCCGACATCATATAAAAATCTCTTCACACATTTCTTTGCTTTCTTATCGTAATGTAAGTGGCGATGTAGCAAAAGGAAGTATGCCTGATGAATTGCAACGCGAGAATCTTGCCCATTTAGTTATGGCAAATTTTAAACGAGCTCAAGAAAGCGCACGGGTTTTGGAGGAATATACTAAACTTGCTCCACATTTTGGCGATACTGCTGATTTTAAAAAGCTAAGATACGAGCTTTATGAGATTGAGAAAACATACTTTGAACGATATGGCACAAAGGAATAAGCTAGGGGGTATTGTTGTGGATTTGCTCTCTAAGTCGTGCTTCTAATGCTTTTTCTTCTAAATGTGTAATATGCGCAAATTGTGTGCGATTAAAGGTGCGTTGGCGTTTTGCAAGTTGGCAAGTATGAAAAAAAATTTGCTCTTCTAGTTGATGTAAAGATGTGATTTTGCCTTGTAAAAAATTAACACATTCTTCTGTGCCAATAGCTCTTAGTGCAGGAGCTTGCGCTCCATAAGATTCTAAGATGGTTTTGACTTCCTCCACAATGCCTTGTGCAATCATCATTTTTGTGCGTTTTGCAATGCGTTTTCTTAGCTCCTCGCGTTCGCGTTCAAGGGAAAAAATTTCAATATCATAACCTAAAGGTTGCTTTTTATGTGTCGCAAAATATACGCTAGGAGGCATATTTGTGGCTTTAAAAAGTGCAAGGGCTTTGCAGATTCTATAAGTATCTGTGGGAGTGATACTTTGGGCATACGCTTTATCAATTTGCACTAATTGTGCATATTGTGTGGTTATATTTCCTAGACTTTTTGCCCAAGTTTCGTGCTCTTCAAGGGGAGGTATAGGGCTTAATCCTTCAATAATACTTTTAAGGAAAAAGCTACTTCCTCCTACGATAAGAAGAGGTTTGTGTGCGCAATGAGTCTTTATGTGGGCAATGGCTTGTAACAAAAGCTCCCTAAAAATCATCGCATTGCTTTTTTGATATGGCTCTAGGATATTAAGCGCATAATAATGCACTTGTGATTGTTCCAAAGGCGTAGGCTTAGCCGAGGCAATATCAATATATTTATAAATACTTAGAGAATCAAGGCTGAAAATTTCGCAATTTTGCTCCATTGCTATGCGGTGAGCAAGAGCACTCTTGCCACTGCCACTTGAACCAAGCACTGCAATGATTTTCATATATCAACGTTTATGCTTACTTGTCTAATATATCATAATAGGCGGTGAGAAATACTTTATTTCCTGTGCCATCAAATTTCCTAAGATTCAATCGCTCTAGGGCAAGCTCTATTGCATTGATAACCCATACACTTTCATTAAGCGGGATAAGTCCCATTTGATTAATGCGCATAATGCTTGTTTTAAGCTTATCTTGCCCTCCTGCTACATTGAGCGAAAATTCATTTTTGAGAATCTTACGCAATGGTGCTGCATTGACTTCATCATAAATAGTATTCATCGCAAGGGCAGGATTTTTAGGATAAATCCTAAGCCCTAAAGATTCTAAAGCTTTGTGTGTGGCAAGACTTCGTGCTTTGGTTTGCGCATAGACTTGTTGTATATTGCCATTAATAAGTTCAAAATATCGTGTTAAGCCTGTGATAATTGTCGTAGGTGCAGTCCAAGCAGTCGTATTTTGGCTTTGATTTTTGAGTTCGGTTTTGAGGTTGAAATAAAAGCCAACATTGCGCTTATTTGCTAACTCTATGCCATATTGAGATAAGCCAATAATGCTTAAACCCGGCGGGAGCATAAAGGCTTTTTGTGAGCCACCAATGAGTGCGTCAATATGTGTAGTATCAATTTCTTCCACGCCCATTGCAGTAATAGCATCTACCACCACCACTATGTGCGGATTATAAGCCTTGATAGCTTTTGCAATTTCCTCCACAGGGTGGCGCAATCCTCCTGCGGATTCACACATTTGAATACAAAAACAATCAATTTCACTCTCTTCATTGAGCACTTTAAGCACACTCTCTACGCTTACAGGCGTGTCCCAATCATTAATAATTTCGCGATAGGGGATATGAGCGCTCGCAGCAATTTTACCAAAGCGCTCACCAAATTTGCCACTATTGATACTGAGCATTTTCTTTTGAGTAAAAGTGCATACACACGCCTCCATAGCGCCACTTCCACTACTTGCAAGCATAAGCACCTCGGGCATTTTTAAAAGCTCTAATAACCCTGCTCTTGCTTTAGCAAAAATACTTTCAAACTCGGGTGTGCGATGATGCAGTGTAGGCTCACTCATAGCCTTGCGTATGGATTCTGGCACAGGTGTAGGACCGGGCGTAAAAAGTAGCATAATTACTCCTTGAATACTTTATATAAAAACAAAAGCGCATTATACTTTGAAATACCTTTACTTCACTTTGACTTTTAATTATTTTATAAGCAATGGTTGTCCTGCCCTAAAATCCTTTTTTGCCCTCTTGCCAAGTATTTTACTCAAATATCGTGGGTGCGCTCCACCATTAGGACGCAATACACAAAGATTTTTATGTGTGAATTTCTCACCTTTTTGAATATCTGCACTTACCCAAATACTTCGTGCAAATTGTCGCCTTTTTTTCATAGTATCTGCAGGAATTTGTGGGTTTTTCTGTCCTAATGCTAAGGCACTATTGCGCACTTGCTCTACCATAAGTTTAAACTCTTCTTTATTCATACTAAAAGCACTATCTACCCCACCAAGACTAGAATCAAGAATAAAATGCTTCTCAATCATACTTGCCCCTAAACTCGTAGCAATAATAGGACAAAGTGTCCCAAGCGTATGATCAGATAATCCATACTTTATGTTATATGTTTTGTAAGTTTTGCCAAGTTGTGGCATAGCGCGTAAATTTGCAGATTCTAATGGGGCAGGATATTCGCTTATGCAATGAAGCAAAGTAATGTCTTTACAGCCGTATTTATGGCAAATCTCAAGCGCACTCTTAATCTCTTTGTGTGTGGCTACACCTGTGGAGATGATGATAGGCTTTTTTGTTTTGGCAATGGCTTCTATGAGTTCATAGTGCATTACTTCAAAGCTTGCTACTTTGTATATCGGGCATTGTAAGGATTCTAAAAATGCGACACCTTTGGGTGAAAAAGGTGAGCTAAAAATCAATAGTCCTAACTCTTGTGCGAGTGAAAAAAGCTCTTTGTGCCATTCCCAAGGCGTTTGAGCTTCCTTATAGAGTTCATAAAGATTGCGCTTATCCCAGAGTGTGCCTCCACTGATACAAAAATGAGGCTCATTTGATTGCAGCGTAAGACACTCGGGCGTGTAGGTTTGTAGCTTTACGCCATCAGCACCACATTGTGCAATCGCGCGAATAGAATCTTTAGCAATTTCTAAGCTTTGATTATGATTTGCACTCAATTCAGCGATAATAAGAGGAGTATGGGATTTGGCAATATGCTTTGATGGGCTCATTTTCGCTCCTTATACATTAATATGACATCATAATATCGTCTTTGACCTTTGTCCTTTTGAGCGATGAAATCGCGCAACACGCCCTCATATACATAGCCCATACGCTCATAGAAGTTGCGAGCTTTGCTGTTATGACTTAGCACTTCAAGGTGCAAAGTATGAAGTGCTAAGTGTTCAAAGGCTTGAGATTCTAAGAATCTTAAAATTGTGCGTCCTTTAAAGGCTTTGGCGCAATTAGGATTGGTATAAATACCTATAAAAGCGTGTTTATGGCTAAGATTAATACGAGTAAGTGAGCCTACCCCGATACATTCATTTGCTTCATAACAAAGCCAATATCGCCTTGAAGTGTCATTTTTAAGTTTTTCTATAAAATCAAAATGCGCTTGTGATGAGATATGCTCACTATACATCCATTGGGCAATTTGAGGGTGATTGCGCATTTTAAGGACAAGTTCGCATTCTTCTTGTGTGAGTTGGGTGAAATCTTTTGTTACAAGCGTTTGGTTATGAGAATCTGCTATGAGCGAATCTTGAGCCGCTAAAGTATTGATAAGATTATACAGTGCAAGAGGGAGCTTTGAGCCCAAAGAGAGTGAGTTAAGGGTATTGTGAATGGACAACATATCTTTTGGCACAAGCCTAATAAGGTGCGTGAGTGAATCTTTAGGATTTTTGGCTTGGAGGATAGCGCCTTTTTGTGCCCATTGCGTTATTTGGAGATGTTGATTTGAGGCAGCTTCTATAATAATACAAGGCACTTTAAGTGCGAGAAGTTCAAGCATAGTGCCACCACCTGCGCTTATGGCAATATCACATTGCTGCGCTTTGGTGAGGAAATCATAAGGATTTAAGTTGCGATAAATACAAATGAGTGGATTTGATGAGTCTTGCAAGTTTTGGGGTAGGTGCAAAGTATGCGTATATCCACCACCTAAGATAATATGAAAACGCTTTTGCTTCAGATGTGGGTGTGTTAAAATTAGCGTAGAGAGGCTATCTACAAAATTTTGCACAAGATTATCCTTATCCACGCCGCCAAAGGTAACAAACACATCTTTTAATTCATTTGTGTTTTTATGCTCGCATTGAGGCTTTGAATCTGCACAGGCAAAAGGGAGAATAAGATATTCCTCGCCGCACCAAAATTGCTCATTTTGAGGAAATGCCTCTTTGGCATTAGGAGCGGGATTAAGAATATAGCTTGTGGGTGGATACACATCTCTAAAGGCATCATCAAGGCATATGAGTGCTTTTGATTGATTATCTAGGCGATGATAAAACCACTCTTGTGCCTCATAACTATCCACAATGGCAACATCAAGCATTTGAGGTTGGGTAGAGAGCCACTCGTAATTTTTGGATTCTATGTGTATTTGCAATGGAGGTAAGAGCGTCTCAAGCGCAGGAGGGACAAAATCGCCACGATTATGCAAAGTGATAGAATCCACTTGAGGAATACGCCCACACAGAGCGATAAGCTTCAAACAGCGATAAAAATGCCCCAACCCATACGCGCTTCCGCTCTCGCAAAATATATCAATACGCATTTATCCCCTTTAGCCAAAATTTTGAATGATGTAGCAAAGTTGATTCCATAAATAATAAGGAGTGCAAAAAAAAAGTGTGATGAAAGAATGGATTGAGGGTTATTTTGATGAGTTCAGTAGGTGTGATGTGGGTAGATTGCGTGAATCAATGGATTTAATGAGTGATTGTATCTCTTCATTATACATCTCTTGCGTGTAGATTCGCTCTCGCATTTTAAATCCTGCTTCAATAATGGCAAAAAGTTCGGGCTTGGTGTATTTCCACCTCTGCAAAGTGCGCGTGGTAATGCGCAAGATTCTCGCCTTATCTTGTTGTGTGTATTTCATTAGAGTTCCTTGTTTTACTTTTAGGCGAATTAAATAAAACTTTCTCTTGATTCCAAATTACGAAAATAATTCGTATATAAATAGTAATTTAAGAAAATATATCGTATTATTGCAAATCTATTTTTTACAAAAGGAGAATTTTGTGGATTCTAATACAATACTAATGAGTGTGCAGGATAAGCTGCCAAAGGATTTGCTTGAGCAACAACAACTTAAAGAGCGGCTTGATAAGCTTGATGAAAAAGGTTGTAATGACTTTATGGCAAAGATTCCATTGCTTGGATTAAAAAATCCTACATCAGTTTTTTGGTTAGGGAGCTTTGTATTTGGAAATTTAGGTGTTGGTCGCTTTATGATTGGTGATAAAATTTTAGGTGAGGTAAGATTAGCCATTACGATTCTTGGATTCATTTTTAGTGTTCTTGCAGAGGATTCTGATTCAATGGTTTTAAAAGGATTAGGCTCTTGGTGTCTGCTTATTACTTTGATTTGGTGGGTTGCGGATTTATTTTTAGTGGGCAAAAAATTAAGAAAGCAAAACTTAAATATATTGCTTTCTAACTTGCCTTGAGAGGAACTATTATGAATGATAAAGCAATGATGATGATTGCTACTTGGGCAGATAAACTCCCAGATAATGCAGCGTTGATTTTACAAGAGCGACTTGAAAAACTCCCAGAAGAAAAGCTCTCTAGCCTTAGTCTTATCCAGCTTAAAAATCCTGTGGTAGGGCTTGTTTTAGGATTATTTCTAGGGATTTTAGGTGCGGATAGATTCTATAAAGGAGATATTGTCTTGGGTATAGTGAAACTTTTGTTGTGTTGGGCAACCCTTTATATTTGGGCGATAGTGGATTTGGTTTTAGTGTGGAAGGGCATTAAGCAAGATAATCTGAATAAGATTTCCAATCAGCTAATGATGCTTGGTATATAAAAATAAAAGGAGAAAAAATGAAAAAAATTGTTACTTTGATAGGAAGTGTAGTGTTGCTAGGTTTGTTGAGTGGGTGTGGGAATGATTTTAAATGTGATAACAAAAATTATGCAGAGCAGGCTCTTAATCTCTTACTTTTTGAGAATGCAAAAGGAGGCGAGGATAAATATATCACGCTCAAAAGTTTAGGTTTTGAAGTAGGTGAGATTACCCTAATGGAACTTGATAAAGATAAAAAATCAAGTATTTGTAAGGCGAAAATTTCAAATACCCATCTCAAAACAGCTTTTGAAAAAATCCAGCAAGCGCGAAGTGGTAAGGATATTACAAAAGGTTTGGATAAAGAAGCACAAGAAAGAATGAATGCCTTTGCTGCGGCGACAAATGATTTTGGCGCACCTTTGGTAATGGAAGAACTCTATCAATCTATCAAGGGTGATAGAAAACAAGATGAGATTTTAAGCACTCCTCAAGATTTTATAACGCTATATGGAATAGCTAAGGTTGCTGTGAAACTATTTGAAAATGGATTAGCATATAGAACTTTTGATAATGGCAATGGCGATTTAATGATAGAGGCTAATTTTGCTGAATAAGGAATAGCTGTGCGTTATTGGATATGTGTATGTAGGGAAGAAAACTACCCTTACAAAACAGAAGTATATGGTGAGGAGCGGGAATGGTGGAAATATTGGGAGGATAGTGAGGAAAATAGAAAATATCCTTTATGTTTTGAGATTATGCGTGAGGGCGATAAAGTGCTATGCTATGAAGCCACAACGCATATTTTTAAAGCTGTGCTTGAAGTTAAAGATAAGTTTGAAAACAATCAAAAAATGACACTTGCTTTTGAACGCAAAGTTGGAGTATCTTTGGAGACGATTACCGATGAGAAGCATTATCCGCAGATTCTTAAATTTAATGCTGATAAATATTCACCTTTTAGTGAGAATAAAAGCAATTTGCTTTTTGGGACATTTTTTGCCACGACAAAAGAGCAGTTTGAATATATTTGTTCATTGGCATAAATGATTGCTTGAGATTCTATAAACCCCTTGTAGAATATTGTAGCTTATACTTCATCTCTGCGAGGGTCCAATCCTCAAGCGTATCAATGTCTTGGACTTGGCTATTTGGCACGATTATAGTGCTTGAGTGTGGTGCAAATATGGGGAGATTCTCTCTCCACGCCTCCACACGCCCCCAATAAAACTGCCCCGCATCGTGATAGACTTGCGCTAAATCTTGTGAGCGCGTGAGATAATGTTGAGGAAAAAGCATTTCTATCTCATCATTTGCGATACAAAAGCTCCGATAAGGATTGTAATCATACGCCACAGCGCAAAAAGCAAAAAGCTTATGCGGATTTTCTATCAAAGCATTCAATCCAAGAGCGAGCGTTTCTTGAGTGAGCAAAGGCGCAGTAGGGTAAATCACGCAGAGTAAATCCTCTTTGTGTAAATTCAACACATCTATCGCGTGTTGTGCCACAGGAGCAGTGGGAGTGAAATCATCGCTTAGCTCTTTTGGGCGCATAAAAGGCACTTTTGCTCCATATTCGCGCGCTACTTGTGCGATTTGCATAGAATCTGTGCTCACTATCACTTCATCAAAAAGTGCAGATTCTAAAGCAGTGCTAATAGGATAGGCGATGATAGGTTTGCCACAAAAGGATTTGATATTTTTATTTGGTATCCTTTTGCTGCCACCGCGAGCGGGGATAAGGGCGATTTTTTTCACGCACTCACCAAATCTAAAAAGGATACAAAGATTCTATGCCATCGCTCACAGGTTTTTTATGATTTGTATCGCTGATAGGTCCGAGCGAAGTGTAGGCGATTTTGGCATTAGCGATATGTTTGCTTTGCACGACATTATCTTTGTTAATATCAAATGAACGCACCACTCCGCTTAACTCAAGTATTTGCTTTTCGCCATCTACAAGCACTTCACGCCGTCCGTGTATAAAGTAGGTGTTATTATCAAGCACCTTCACGATTCTCGCTGTAATCGTAGCATTGAGTGCTTCACTGCGCGTTTGCGCCCCACCACCTTGAAAGTTAGAAGTATTATTTGCCTTAGTGAGGTTATAAGCGGCTTGGTCATTGAGTTCAGAGACGATTTGCTTTTGCTCCTCATTATTGCCTGTATATTCTATGGAGGGTGGTGTTACATTCCCTCCGCTTGCGCCATTATAGTTTTTATTTGTTGTGAAATTTGCATTTGCATTTTCAGAAATGACAACGGTTATAAGGTCATCAGGCTTCATTGCGCGCCTATCAGAAAAAAGAGGCTTATCTCCACTGCCAAAAAGGCTTCCTGCGCGTGGCAATTCAGGTATGTCATTATCTGCAGATTCTCGCTCTTCTACCCAATCAGGAGCATTAAAATCAATACTAGGTTCAAAGGCAAGGCTTTTGTTTGGAAAAATTGCGATACATAAGATTAAGATACCAAGGAGAGACATTCCTAAACTTCGTGTGAGCATTTTACAATCCTTTGTAAGAGTTACAAGCTCTTAAGCAAAGGCTATTCCATTATTTTATTCTCATACTTTGCATTCAATTTGCATTAAAACAACAAGCTTTTGCTACAATAGCTTTTTGGTTGTGTAAAGGAGCGTGTGAATGAAGCAAAACATTACCCAAGGCATTTTAGCAATGCTTATTTCATCTTTTCTTTTTGCCCTTATGAGTGCGGAGGCAAAGATTCTCTCAGATGCTATCCCACCTATGGAGGTTGCATTTTTTCGCTCATTTGTGATGATTCTCCTTTTGCTTCCATTGCTTGTGAATAAACCTATGAAGTCCCCAAAACATAAAAGTGGCGGTTGGTGGATTCTTATGGTGCGTGCGGGTGCTGGAGGACTTAGCTTTGTGGCACTTTTTTATAATATTGCTACTATTTCTCTAGGCACAGCGAGCGCTTTTGCCCAAAGTATGCCTTTATATGTCGTAGTGCTTTCAATGATATTTTTAAAAGAGCATTTTAATATAGGTGTGATTCTCTCTACTATTATAGGTTTTGTGGGGATTTTGCTTATATGTAATCCTTCTTTGAATGACTTAGAAATGTTAAATATTCTCTTTGGTATTTTCGGTGCGCTCTCTATGGCAGTTGCATTTTTGAATCTTCGCGCACTCAAGGATTATTTTCATTCGTGGGTAATTGTATTTTCCACAGGAGTAGCGATGAGCGTTATGGCATTGCTCTTAAGCTGGTGTAATGTGCCCTATTTTGATGAAAAATGGACAATGCCTAGTGGGATAGAGTGGCTACATATTGCGTTACTTGGTTTTTTTGGCACTTTGGGACAGCATTATCTCACAAAGGCTTATATGATTGCACCTGCTGGAATTGTTGCTCCTATTGATTATACGCGTTTAATGTTTTCTGTGATTTTAGGTGTAATGTTAGGCGATGCCTTGCCAAATCTCCCCACAAGCATTGGTATCGTGCTTATTATCCTTTCTGGTGTTGGCGTAGGATTGCCCGTGTTTTTAGCAGATATGAGGCGATTAAGAAGATATAGACGTATTTCAAGTTCTCTTAACGCAAGGCACGATACAATCCGCAATACAGAGGGAAAATCTCATAATAAAACGAAGGATATATGATGAAAAAGCAAATATATGAAAAGGTCATCAAAGCCAAGCAACGTTTAGAAAATGTGATTATCCCCTCACCTTTAAGTTACGCACCTATGCTCTCTGTCTTGGCTCAAGCAGATATTTATCTTAAAAAAGAGAATCTGCAGCTTACAGGGGCGTTTAAGATTCGCGGAGCGTTTAATAAAATCGCTTCTTTGGTTGAGCAATCTGCTCATTCACAAATACAGGGCGTTATCGCTGCAAGCGCTGGGAATCACGCACAGGGTGTTGCCTATGCAGCAAAGCATTTTGGCATAAAAGCTGTGATTGTAATGCCTGAAGCCACTCCTTTGCTTAAGGTAAGCGCGACAAAGGCTCTTGGAGCGGAGGTTGTATTGAGTGGAGATAGTTATGATGAAGCCTATGCCAAAGCTTTGCAAATTGCTAAAGAACGACATTTAGTGTTTATTCACCCTTTTGCTGATGAGGAAGTGATTGCAGGGCAGGGGAGTATCGCGCTTGAAATGATACAAGAATGCAAGGACTTAAATATGGTAGTTGTGCCTATTGGTGGAGGAGGTTTGATTAGCGGTATAGGGAGTGTGTATAAACAGCTCTGCCCAAATGTAAGGGTTATAGGTGTAGTGGCAAGTGGAGCTGATGCGATGAAGCGCTCTTTTGAAAGTGGGAGTATTCAAAAGATAGAATCTGTGCGAAGCATTGCCGATGGTATTGCTGTGCGTGATGTGAATGAGGAAAATTTCGCACTTGTGCAAGAATGTGTTGATGAGATAGTGAGCGTAGATGATGAAGAAATTGCAAATGCTATTTTATTTTTGATTGAAAAGCAAAAACTTGTTGTTGAGGGTGCGGGAGCGGCGAGTGTGGCAAGTATTTTGCATAAAAAGTTTGCGCTCAACAAACAAGATAAAGTCGCGCTTGTGCTTAGCGGAGGAAACATTGATATTACTTTGCTTAATGTTATTATTGAAAAAGGTTTGTTGAAATCTAATCGGAAGATGAAGCTTGAAGTCGTGCTCATAGATAAACCCGGTAGTTTGCAAGGGCTAACAAATATTTTGAGCAAAGTAGATGCAAATATCGTGCAAATTGAATATGATAGGACTTCTGTTATGCTTAAATATGGCGATGCACTTGTAACAATGGCATTAGAGACAAAAAATGAAGAACACAAAGCGCTCATTCGTGAGCAACTTCAACATTATGGCTATCACTTTAATGAAATTAATTAGGTAAAACAATGGTCAAAGAGATTTGGGGGAGATATAGAGATTCTAATTTGCGCACAAATGTGCTTTTTTGTGTAATTTTAGGCATAAATGTTGTTGTGTTATTTCTCTTGTGCGGTGATATGAGTATCCATTATAAAGAAGCTTTTGGTGTATTTTACTCTCAAGATTTGGCTTTTATCATTGCGCGCTTTTGCCTTAATCTTTTTGGACAGAATGATTATGCTTTGCGTTTGCCTTTTATTCTTATTCATATGGGGAATATGTTTCTTTTATATAAGATTTCTAGAATCTATCTCAAAAAGCCTCGTGATGCATTGGTTGTAATACTCATTTATGCGCTTTTGCCCGGAGTAATGTTTAGCGCACTTTTTGTTTTAAAGAGTGGCTTGATTATTTTTGTGGCACTTTTATGCTGTTATTATCAGATGAGATTCCAGAAAATGCCCTATGTCGTGATGTTTGTTGCAATGTTTTTAGATGGAAGCTTTGCAATTTTATTTTTTGCCCTCTTTTTTTATGCGCTGAAAAATAAAAATACCTTAGGAATGATTCTCTGTTTGCTTTTTTTTGCTTTGAATATGTATTTGTTAGGGCTTGATGTTTCAGGTATTCCACGCAATTATTTTTTGTCAAATTTGGGCAATATGGCTTTGTTTTTTTCGCCTTTGCTACTCATATATTATATCTACACGCTTTATAATGCTCTAAGAAAGCAAAATAATGTGCTTGTAGATATTGGCGCAGCTTCAATGTTTTTTGTTGTGTTGCTTTCATTAAGGCAAGATGTGGAGCTTGAGACACTTTTTCCTATGAGTGTGGTAGCTCTTCCTGTGGCAGTAAAGCAGTTTTTTTCAGATATGAGGGTGCGTTTGCCTTCATTTAGGGTGAGTTATGTGCGGCGATTTGTAGTGATTTTGGCATTGCTTTTTATTCAAACCTCCGCAATTTATGGTAATAAAATATTTTATCTCTTCGGTATGGAAAATCATTTTGCAAGTTCGTATTATATTAGCAAAGAGGTAGCGCACTTGCTCAAACAAAAAGGTATAGAGGCAATTAAAACAAGTAATCGCAAATTAGAGCTTGCTTTGCGATTTTACGGTATAAAAGGAAGCGATGAGCCTTATTTAATGCCTGTGGATAATCTCAATGAAAGTTATGAAAATGAAATCCCTGTGGTATATTTAGGGAAAAAGGTCGCATCGTTTGTGGTAGTGCCTTCTGTGCAAAGTCGTCCTGTTACTACTGCACAATCACGTCTTAAGCAAAAAATAGAATCGGCAAAATTACAATCAAGTCAGCCCAAAGATGAAGAATGAAACTCTTTGAATTTGCTATTGCTTTAGGTATGCTCATAGTGCTTTTTTCATTTGTGCAGATTCGGAGCAATCATTCTTTGGAAATAGCTTATAGCACACTTATTTCTCATCTTAAAATGCTTCAGCTTTTCGCTTTGAGCGATGATAATGCGTTTATACAGGCTCAAGATTCACGAGATATGCTCCGATTGTATCCCTCTGTTGATGCAAATGCACTTGTAGCACAACATCGCAATGCTATGTGGCAGATACAATTTCATTTGGGTAGAATCTATACTACACATAGTTATAGCCTTTATATTGATACGCCAAGAAACGCGCCTACTACGCATTTTGATAGTCGTCCGATGGCAGGAGATATTATCCTTAAAGATATGGATAGAAAATGCTTGAGTGCATATAATAATACCAATACTGCACAAGAATGTAAAAACAATGCGCTTGCAGAGATACGATTGGGAGAGCGTTTTGGGATAGAGAATATTCTTATAGAATCTGATAATTTTTGTAAAGAGCGTGAGAGTGCAAGAATTTATTTTGATAGGAGAGGTGTGCCTTATTGTGGGAAAATCCCTACTGCTTTGCGCTCACCATTTAAGATTACTTTGCTTAAAGGGAGTGGGTATAAGAGTCTTTGTATATTGCCACAGAGTGGTATGATGAGCACAAAATGTTAGAATTTATATTTTACGCAAAGATTATAGGCTAAAGTGGTGGACGCGCAGAGGATCGAACTCTGGACCCACTGATTAAGAGTCAGTTGCTCTACCAGCTGAGCTACACGTCCTTTATGCTATGCTTAAGCTCTAGCAAGGCGCGATTATACACAAATGAATTTTAGTTTTTGATTAAATTTTTAGAGTCCTTGACATTTAGAGCATTTGACAAATAATCTCATATCGTGGCTAATGAGTTTTGCGCCAAATTGTTGTGCAATATCAAGTTGCAAACGTTCAATATCTGCATCTACAAACTCTACAATATCGCCACAAGTGAGACAAATAATGTGGTCGTGATGTTCTTTTGCAGCAATTTCATAACGTCTCCCACTTTTATCAGCCTCAAGAGCAGTGATAAATCCTTCTTTTTCAAGGAAGCTTAAGATTCTATATACTGATGAAATACTCGCATTTTTATCAGTTGTTTTGATAATATGAGTAATTTCTTCAGGGCTAAGATGTGTGCCACTTTTATACAACACCGCAATGATTTCTTCACGTTGCTTAGAGTTTTTAAGCCCACCTTTTCTAATAGAATCTCTTAGTCGTTCAAGTATAGAATCTAGCGTTTCCACACGATGATTTGCATTCATATTCATATATGCTCCTTAGCTGTGCTTTTGTGATTCTTATTTTTACAAGATTATAGCAATAAAATACACAAAAATGCAAATAAGAAAGCTTATCATTAAGATTTTTCTCTCTTTTGTTGCCATAAAATATACAAAATTACAACATAAAGCAAGGCTTTATGACGATTTATAGATAAAGACAGCACTTATTTATTGTAAAAATACTATAATGTGCATGTTTATTTAAATTCATTGAAAATACTAAGGAGAAAGAATGTTTGGTTCCAGCAAAGCACTACAACGGCAAATAATGGAAAGAGATGCGCACATTGCAGAAATCACAAAAGAGCTTGAAACTTATAAAATGCTTGTAGGCTTTTCACAAGTAGAAGCAATTATTGGGATAAAAGATGAGGAAATTGTTTATAAAAATGATGTTGCCTCAAAAATAGAGAGTCTTGATATTTTAAAATCCCAATTAAAAGAACATATAGATAGTATAAGTCATATTCGTGATGAATATAGTGTAACAAGCGCACGCGTTGGTGATATTGTGTATTATTCACTTGTATTACTTAATCATTTGACAAATAATAGAACAGGCACAAACCTTTTTAATATTTATACAAAGAGTCTCAAAGGAGGCATAACAGGCACACAAGAATCACTACAAAATGTGCTTATAGAGTCAAATGATGTAACCAAACATTCGGTTAAGGCTGCAGAATCTGCTGAAGATGGATTAGGTATGAGCACTGCTGCATTGGAGCAAATTGAAACTTTGTATGAAAAAATGCAAGCAGCTTCGCAACTTGTAGATTCTCTTACGCAGCGCAGTAACGAAATTACAAGCGTTATTTCACTTATTGATGATATTGCCGAACAGACAAATTTGCTCGCGCTTAATGCAGCTATTGAAGCGGCACGTGCAGGAGAGCACGGCAGAGGATTTGCAGTTGTTGCAGATGAGGTGCGAAAACTCGCAGAAAAAACACAAAAAGCTACAAAAGAAATAGCAGTTGTTGTAAAATCAATGCAGCAAGAGGCAAATGATATTCAAACAAGCACAGAAGAGACAAATGAAGCCACAGATAATGTGCGTGAGGGAGTTGTAAAACTTCACGGAGTAATTAATAACCTCAAGATAGGTAGCCTTGTTACAAAGCACAGCACATTAAATTTGAGCAATAGAATCTTTTGTGTTTTGGCAAAACTTGACCACGTTGTGTATAAAAATAATCTTTATTCCTATATATTTGGTTTGTCTGATAGCTTTAATTGCGTGGATCATCATAATTGCCGATTGGGTAAATGGTATTATGAAGGTGATGGTAAAACGACATTTGCCAATACGCAAGGTTACAAAGCTCTTGAATCTTATCACGCAGGTGTGCATACAGAAGCTATTTCTTTGGCTCAAACTTTTGCTGATACAGCTCAATCTTGCCCTAAGAGCTTTATTGATAGTAAGATTGTGGCAATGGAGGAAAATTCTAATGGTGTTATGGATTCCATTCTTGAAATGTATAATGAAAAACGTATAGAAGTATTTAATGAAATTGAACGACTTGAGAGCAAAATGGAAGAAGATAGGAAGAACCCACAAGTGAGCATTCAGCGGACAGAATCTCACGCAGAAGTTCAAAAAAATGATGAGTCCCCAAATAAAGAGGATTTAGGAGATTAGCAAAGCAATGTGGCATAAAATAAAGCATAGTCTTTTTGTCATAGCTATTATTTTTGGAATAGGAGCAGGAGCTTACCTTATTAAACTTTTTTATGAAGTAGAATCTGAAGTGAGTAAAATTACAAATTATCAATTTGCGCTTGCTTCACAGATAGTTGATAGGAAAGATAGACTTATCGCAAATGTTTTTACTGATGAAAATTTTAGATTCTATGCGACTTTTGATGAGATTCCACCGCGCGTGATTGAAGCATTGCTTGCAGTTGAAGACACACTTTTTTTTGAACATATAGGCATAAATCCCGATGCAATTTCGCGTGCTATGCTTAAGAATATTAAAAGTATGCGCTATGTAGAGGGAGGGAGCACACTCACGCAGCAGCTTATTAAAAATATCGCACTGAGCCCAGAAAAAACACTTAAACGCAAAATCACAGAGGCAATGCTTGCTATTCATATTGAGCGGCATTTGAGTAAAGAAAAAATTTTGGAACTCTATCTTAATCGCATTTCATTTGGGCATAGTTATCACGGCATCAAAACAGCGGCTTTAGGGTATTTTCACAAGAGTTTAAATGAACTTACATTAAAAGAAATTTGTATGCTTGTAGGACTTCCTAAAGCACCAAGTTTTTATGATCCTACAAAAAATAAAGAATATTCAATGGCACGCGCTAATGACATTATTGATAGACTTTATGATATTGGTTGGATATCCACGGAAGAGTATGAAAATGCAAGTAAAGAAGTGCCAGAAGTCTTTAATCAAACACTTACGCAAAATGTTGCACCTTATGTTGTTGATGAGGTATTGCGTGAGTTGGCTCATATTGAAGATTTAAAAACAGGTGGATATTATATCAGGCTTAAAATTGATTTAGATTATCAGTTTGCAGCGCAGGAAGCAATGGTGTATGGTTATAATGAAATCAGTAAACGTCTTCACGAACGTTATCCTAAAATGTTTGAAAATGGCGATTTGAATGATGACACACTTAATGGCGCAATCGTTGTTACAGATACACATACAGGCGATATTTTAGCAATGGTGGGTGGTATAGATTATGCAAAAACAAAGTTTAATCGCGCTACCCAAGCTAAAAGGCAGCTTGGTAGTTCTATAAAGCCTTTTATTTATCAGAGTGCATTTGATAAAGGAGATTCCCCAGCGACTTTCGTTCCTGATGTGCCGCGCAAATTTACAACCAGAGGTGCAGCAGAAGCTGCATCTGAAGCCACGCAAGAAGAGACAGAATCTAAAGTATGGAGTCCTTCAAACTATACAAGTAAATTTCACGGATTTATGACACTTAAAGATGCCTTGCGAACATCAAGCAATCTTGCCACAATTAATCTTGTGGATCAAAATATTGGTTTTAATAAACTTTATGCTTCACTCAAGCAAGATGGTTTTGAAAATCTCCCAGAGAATATGTCTATTGTGCTTGGCAGTTTTGAGCTCTCACCGCTTGAAGTTGCACAGCAATATTCAATGTTTTCAAATTATGGCACGATTCTTAAGCCTATGCTCATAGAATCTACGATTAATAAAAGTGGTGAAAATGTATATAGCTCACCCGAACAAACGCGTCATATCACTACTGCTGCTCAAGCGTTTTTGACTATTGATATTTTGCGTGATGTTGTGAATCGCGGCACAGGTTCAAGGGCGCGTATGGTTGGCTTAGAAGTTGCGGGGAAAACAGGCACATCAAATCGCAATGTTGATGCGTGGTTTTGTGGATTCACTCCTGATGTTCAAGCGATTGTTTGGTATGGACGTGATGATAATACGCCTATAGGACCTCACGAATCTGGTGGTATAGTTGCTCCCCCAGCATTTGCATATTTTTTCTCCAAAGTTTTAACCTTTGACCCGGGTATCTCAAGACGTTTTAAAGTGCCAGAGGGTGTGGGGCTCAAGACTCTTGATTATGGAGATTTTTATTTTACAGACAATTCACCATTACCAACTAAAAGACCAGTCGTTGATATTGAAGAGGAATTGTTGTTTTAGTTAGAATCTTAAATCCATTTTTTACTTAAACTAGCTACAATATCGTAAATCTAAAAAAGGATAATTTGATGAGACTAAAACTTCAGCACGCGCCTTATATCGCTAATAAAATCAGTATTGATTTAGGCAATTCTCAATATATCACACTTCTTGCACCTATTCAAAATATTGCCCAAAGCGCACTTGAATGCCTCCAAGAAAATATCCAAAAAGAGCTTGCTATTGATGAAAGAGTGCGTGAGATTCTTGAAGAAAGGAGTGATGAAATTGAAGATTTTGGTATGGACGAACGAGAGCTCTTTAGAATGTGTAAGCGTCAGGTAGCAAATGAACAAAATTTTTATCTTGGGTGGGAAGAGCGTTGCAGTGATATATCCCATCAGATTCTCAATAGTTTGGATACTCATAAACTTATTGCATTTAATGTATCCGAAACTCTTATTAAAAATATTATTTTTAAGGCAATTAATGAATATTCTAAAATCTATGATAAAGCCGAAGAAGTAGTCATTGAAAAGCTTAAAAAATATAAACGAAAGCTTATTTATGGAACAGAGGAATATGAGATTGTCTTTAGCAAACTTTATGAGGAAGAATTACGCAAACGAGGACTTTTATGAGCATTCTTAAAGAGGTATATCTATATTTTGCTAATGGATTATTCTTTAAGGCACAAAGTTTTGGCAGTGAGGGGACTTTTGTAGGTGAAGTTGTATTTAATACTTCTATGAGTGGCTATCAAGAAGTGATTACTGACCCAAGTTATACAGGGCAGTTTATTGTTTTGAGTATGCCAGAGATTGGCATTGTAGGCGCAAATAATCAAGATAGAGAATCTAGCCGTGCTGCTTGCACAGGCGTTATTGTTTCTTCATACAATGATTTTACCTCTAACTTCCGCTCCGAGCAAAGTCTTAGTGCATATCTGAAAGAACATAATATTATGGGTATATGTGGTGTAGATACGCGTGGTTTAATTAAAATGCTCACTATACAAGGCGCGATGATGATGATAGCTTCTACTGAACTTACCCAAGAATGTGAGCTCAAAGCACATTTAGAGCACACACCTCCTATCCAAGATATACATTTTATTAAAGAAATATCTACAAAAGCATCTTACGCACATACAGATTCTATATTTGACTTTGCGCATTTTGACTATGGCACACCCCCACACTTTAGGGCAAAAGTTATTGCAATTGATTTTGGTGCGAAACGTAATATCCTCAATGAGCTTATAGCGGTGGGACTAGAAGTAGAGGTTATGCCTCATAATTTTAGCGCAGCGGACATTTTGTCGCGTTTTAAAGCGGGCGAGATTCAAGGAGTTTTCTTATCTAATGGACCCGGCGACCCTTTGGTGCTGCACAATGAGATTGAGCAAATTAAGCAGCTTATTCAATCAGATGTGCCTGTTTTTGGTATTTGTCTAGGACATCAACTTCTTTCTATTGCGCACGGCTATCCTACATACAAGCTCAAGTTTGGTCATCACGGAAGCAATCACCCTATCAAGAATCTCCAAAGTGGTGCAGTAGAGATTACTGCGCAAAATCATAATTATTGTGTGCCAGAATCTATTGCGCAAATTGCTACTATCACACATCGCAATTTATTTGATGGCACGATTGAAGGTGTGCGCTACAAAGATAAACCTATATTTTCAGTGCAACATCACCCAGAGGCAAGTCCGGGACCAAGAGAGGCACGTATGCTTTTTGAAGAATTTGCCAAACTCTGTTGTGCGCGCAAATAATGTTTTTATGCCAATAAGCTATTAATAAGTTCTATAACATCTATATATTGTGAGAGTAAAATGATGAGAATAACGCTTGGAGCGATAACACAAATAATCTTATGCCATATTTCAAAAAGTATGTTGCCTAAATAGGGTGTCCAATGTCTCACATATGATTTTTTAATGCCCCAGCCTAAAAAAGTAAGTGTAATAAGCATACCTATGGGCATTAGAAATGATGAAGTAATACATTCAATCGTATCAAAAAGTCTTTTGCCAAATATGCTTGGGAGAGCTATCTCATCATTTGCCCATAAAATAATCAAAAAGCCAAGAATAAAAACCCCAAGACTTAATACATAAGAAGCTTTTGCTTGAGAGAAAGCCCATTTATCTCGCAAGATACTCACACACGGCTCAAGCATAGAGATTGTGGAAGTAATTCCTGCAAAAAGTATGGCTATGAAAAAGAGTACGCTGATTATTTTACCACTCTCGCCTAAAGTCTGAAATGCTAATGGAAGCGAAACAAGCAAAAGTCCGGGACCTTGACTTGGCTGTCCTTGAAAATGATAAATAAAAGTAAAAATCATCAATCCAGCTATAATGGAGACAATAATGCCACTTATCACCACCCATAAAGCACTTTTAAGGAGATTTTCATTGTGTTGCGCACTTGCTGCATATACGGCGATTGTGCCTACTCCAAGTGAGAGTGAGAAAAATACCTGCCCTAGAGAATCTAAGATTGTTTTTGTGCTTATATTATGAGGTTGGAAAGCAAACATAAAATGCCACGCTTTGTTAAATTCTGGCAAAGTCATCGCATACAATAAAAGCCCGATAAATATTAAAAATAAAAGAGGCATAAGTATAAAATTAAGTTGTTCAATCCCACGTTTAATCCCGCGCGCCACGATAAAAGCAGTAAGAGTGATGATAATCCCAAAACAAAGCGTTTGATATAGCAGAGAATGAGATTTTATCTCGTCAAAAATAGCTTTTGCTTGATGAAGATTATTTGGAAGATGAAAACTCACAAAGAGTAAATAATATATAATCCAGCCTAGCACAACTGCGTAAAAGCTTAGTATCATAGGACCTGCTATGGCATTTAGTCCAAGCCACATCAGTGATTTATGTGAATCCTTATCAATGGAGTTAGGTTCATTTTGTGCAGTATTTAAAGGAAGAGAGTTGAATGTCTTAAGCACGACATAATTATCCATAGGGTTGCTCCGTGCTTTATTACCAAGCAGCATTTCAGCCAAAAGCATAGGCACTCCAATACATATTGAAAGGATAAGATATAAGATGACAAACGCACTTCCACCATTTTCTCCAGCCATATAGGGGAATCTCCATATATGCCCTAGCCCAATAGAGCTTCCTAAAGTGGCTAAAATAAAACCTATCTTACTAAAATTATTCATTTATTCCCTTTTGTTGCTTTTATGATGATATGACAAAGTTACACATTCTAGCTAAAATAGAGAATCTTACAATGCTTTGTAGTGAGGATTGTCTGTGTTTATCTACTTTGGTGCAATTTTTGCTACAATTTAAGCGCAGATATAAGGACTTGAGGAGTATTGTATGGACATATATCGTGTAAGGGTGTATTTTGAAGATACAGATTGTGGGCGTATAGTTTATCATACAAATTATATTAAATATTGTGAGCGTGCGCGCAGCGAATTATTTTTCGCACAAGGAGCGCAACCTTTTGAGAATCAAAGTGCTTTTGTGCTTAAAAAGCTTGAAGCAGATTTTCTTGCAAGTGCGCGTTTGGGCGATATGCTTGAGGTAAGAAGTGCCATAGCACAATTTAAAAATGTATCTGTGGTGTTAGAGCAGGATATTTATAGAATCTATAATGCACTCAAAGGCGAAGAATGCGAGGAGCTTATCTTCAAGGCATATATTACGCTTGCTTTTGTTGATGTTGAGCGTGGGAAACCTTGCAAGATTCCCCCATCAATGCATAAGATTTTAAGCAAATTGCAGGAGTAAAAATGAATTTAGACTTGCACAAGCCTCATATTTCTTATCCTTGTCAATGGGAATATCGTATTATCGGAGAAAGTGAGGAGAGATTAAAACATTTAATTTTTGAGCTAATGCCACGCGAATATGAATTGCATTTTGGCAAGACCTCTGCACAGGGACGATTTGTGAGTTTATATGTGAAACTTGAGGTCCAAAGCGAAGAAGAACGCAATAGCATTTTTATGAGCCTGAAAAAAAGTAAAGAAGTAAAGATGATTCTTTAAAGGTAGAGAAAATGCGTTTTGGTAAAATTGCCTATCTTAATCTTTTGCCTTTTGATGTATTTATTAAGAAATATCCCATATCGTGGGGATTTAAGAAATTTTTACAACTCAAAAAATCATATCCTGCGCGCTTGAATAAAGATTTTCTTATGCGGCGTATTGATGCGGGGTTTATTTCTTCAATTGCTGGATATTATTCTATGCGTAAGAATCAGACTACAAAAGCGGGAATCATCTCTAAAGGAGCAGTGTGGAGCGTGATAGCACTCCCAAAAGCAAATAAAGATGATTATCAATCAGCCTCTTCTAATGCATTAGCCAAAGTATTGGGCATTAATGGAGAGATTCTTATTGGCGATAAGGCATTGCGCTATAAACTTCAAGGGGGAATCTGTGTGGATTTGGGGGAGAAGTGGTGGGAGAAGCACCATTTAGGCTTTTGCTTTGGGCGATTATGCTTTAATAAAAATGCACGATTTTATACACATCTCGCAAAATGTTTTGTGGGGGCACGCATAAAGATACCCCATTATATTTTGCAAGATAAATCTACGCAAAGTGGCGTAAAGCAAAAGGATATTTTGGCATATTTGGAGCATATACATTATTGTATAGGTAAAAAGGAGGAATTAGCTTTGAGGCGGTTTTATACAAGTTTGCGTTTAAAAAATATTAAAAAACCTGCGCGTTTTTAGGGGATTTGGTTATCACTTCTTAGCTATAATCAAAGCCTCTTAATTTACCATAGAAAGGTAGAGTGTGAAAAAAACTCTGATTATTGCACAAGGCAGAATTGCAAAAATTTTTCTTGATACAATTTTAGATAAATATTTTAGCAATGACTATTATGTTGTTGTGTCCAAAGATATGTGCTTTATCCGAGATAGAGTGCCAAGTTCCTTTGAATTTCACACTTTTGATTATACATCTGCATATAGAATCTCACAGATAATGAGCAATGAGATTGCTAATGTTTTTCTTATCCTTGATGATGAAAATGAGATTCTAAGCACCTATGAGTTGCTTCGTGGGATTAATAACAAAGTGCGCATTGTTATTTCGCTTAGATTAGAGAGACACACTCAAGCTATGCAAGATGATAAGAATCTTATTATTCTTAATGAAGAGATGATTATCACAAATAAATTTATTGAGCGATTGCCAAATATCCCGCTTATTCCACGTAGTTTTGGTTTGGGGCAAGGTGAGATAATGGAGGTTGGTATCCCCACAGGAAGTATTTTTGCCTATCGGCATATAGGCTCTATTCAGCAAAAAAAATGGCGCATTGTAGGCATATATAGACAAGGAGAACTCCTTTTAAGCTCACATTCTTTGATTATTCAACCCAACGATAGTCTTCTTATCGCAGGAGATCCAAAAGTGCTTAATAATGTGTATATACAGATTAAAAGTGATATAGGGCAGTTCCCTGTGCCATTTGGACGCGATATATTTTTGTATTTGGATATGTCTCTTTCAAACAAACATAGAATCTGGAATGATGTGCAAAATGCACTTTTTTTAAATAATAGCCTCAAAAACAATAAGCTTTTTATTTATATCCTTAATCCCTCTCATTTTGAATTGCTTGATAGTATTAAAGCTTTAGAATCTAAAAGCGTTGAGGTAAAAATAGATTATACAAATGCGAGTTTTATTCAACGAATTGCTCAAGATGCACAAAAACGTTTTGGACTTATTATTATCAACCAAGATATTTTTGCTTCGCGTAAAAATCGTAGAGTGCTTTTTGAACTCTCAATCCCTGTATTCAAAACAGGTTGGGAGCATATAAGTGAGTGTAAGAAAAGTTTTGTTATGTTAAGTGAAAATATGGGAAATACCGAAAATGTTGCCTCTGTTGTTTTTGATATTTCTAAGCAGTTAGATTTAGAAGTTGATGTGTATGATTATGATACTGATGCGTCCTACCATAGTGATATGGTGCAAAGTTATGAAGACCTTTCGCGTATTTTTGAACGCAAGATGAATATTATCCAAACAGATTCTAAGAATCCTATTTTATATTTACGAGATAGCTTTGTGCCTTATTTATGTTTTGTGCCATTTGAACGCAATATTTCAAAAACGAAGACTTTTTCTTTTATTTCCATAGATGTGTATAAAATTGTCTCAATGAATGATAAAAATCCTCAAATTTTTATCCCTCTTCCCAAAGAACTGAAATAAGGACATTTATGAGCGAAACATTGCATATTCAAACTGCTACTTCAGATTATCCTATTCATATAGGCACACTTCCGCATATAGAATATGCTCACAAGGTATTGCTTGTCTCAAATCCTAAAGTCGCAGGACTGCATCTTAAGTATGTTTTAGAGCGTATTAAAGCCCCTGAAGTATATGTGTGTATTGTGCCCGATGGTGAGCAATATAAGGATATGAAAAGTATAGAATCTATCCTTGAATGCGCATTTACTCATAGGCTTGATAGAAAGTCTTTAATGATAGCACTTGGTGGTGGTGTAATAGGTGATATGGTGGGTTTTGCGAGTGGTATTTATCAGAGAGGGATTGATTTTATACAAATCCCCACGACTTTACTTGCGCAGGTTGATGCTTCTGTTGGCGGGAAGAGTGGTATTAATAATGTCTTTGGAAAGAATCTTATCGGGCTTTTTCACCAACCAAAAGCAGTATATATTGACCCATTTATGCTCTCCACACTTTCAAAACGCGAGTTTGGAGCAGGAGTAGCTGAAATAATCAAAATGGCAGTGTGTTTTGACAAAGCTTTTTTTACATTGCTTGAAAAGCAGATTCTAAGTATAAACGATATTGACTTTCTCACTTCTGCCATAGCCAAAAGTGTAGCAATTAAAGCACAAGTAGTGAGTGCTGATGAAAAAGAACAGGGCATTCGCGCTGCGCTTAATTATGGACATACTTTTGGACATATTGTTGAGAATCTTACGCAATATTCGCAATTTTTGCACGGCGAAGCAGTCAGCATAGGTATGTGTATGGCAAATACTCTTTCTTGTAAGCTTGGACTTTTGAGCCAAAAGCAAAAAGATGCGATAACCGCTCTTTTGAAACGCTATGATTTGCCCACATACTTTTATATTCGCGATACACAAGATTTTTATGAGAAATTTTATTTAGATAAAAAAAGCATTGATTCTCGCGTTATGTTTGTGCTACCTTCTGGGATTGGTAATGTGAGTTTGCGCAATGATGTGCCAAAAGCCGATGTGCTTGATGTTTTATCATCTTTTAGTAAGGATAGGAGTAGGTGAAACATATTTATTGTATAACTTTGATAATCCCCTTAATGAGTTGCATATTCTTTACTTCGGCTATTGCCAAAGATAATGCGAAAATTTCTGCTATACAAACAGAGCTTCAAAGTCTTGAAAATAAGCTTGATGAGAGCCATAATGCTTGGCTAAAGCATTATACGAGTTTAGAAAATTATAATGAACTTACAAATGAGATGAATGCACTTGAGAAAGAGATTCAATCCTATACACACACTGCTCCCCCTCATTCGCTCACACAACGTTTTGAAACACTCAAACGTCAGCAAGAACTCCTTAGAGATTATGCCCAACACCCTTATGGAGCGCTTTTAGAAGTTAAACATATTGATGAAGTGCCACAAATTACGAATCCTTTTTTGATTCTCGCCGGTTATTCATTTATCAAGCAGCTCAAAGAACAGCAAAGCATACTCAACACAAACAAAGAAAGCCTCCATTTTTTGCTTGATGTAATGAGGGAAAAATATGTGCTTTTAAATACACTTGCCGAAGAAGATAAATCTGTTGAGGTTGCTAAGCAGATTGCTCGCACTCAAAGTATGCTTGAAGAGCTAGAGGGCACACAAAAAATCCTAGAAACCTCAATAGATATTTATAATCAAGAATCTGGTAGCACAATCAATAAGCTTACCCATCAAATCAAAAGTCAATTTTTTAAAATTATTTATATTGGCGTAACAATTCTTATCACAATTCTTTTGGCTTTTTTGCTTAAACTTGCTTTGAGGAAGTATATCCTTGATACAGATAGAATCTACACTGCAAGCAAAGTCATTAATTACATCAATATTAGCATCATTGTTTTGATTTTACTTTTTGCCTATATGGAAAATGTTACTTATCTGGTTGCAGTTGTGGGGTTTGCTTCAGCTGGTTTGGCTATTGCTATGAAAGATTTGTTTATGAGTGTGCTTGGGTGGTTTGTGATTGTGCTAGGGGGCAGTGTGCATGTAGGCGATAGAGTGCGTGTGTGTAAAGATAATAGTGTATATGTGGGCGATGTGCTTGATATTTCCGTGCTTAGAATCACACTTTTTGAAGATGTAACACTTACAAGCTATATGACAAATCGCAGAGCAGGACGCATTATTTTTGTGCCTAATAATTATATTTTTACAATGATGTTTGCTAATTATACACACGCAGGATTAAAAACCGTGTGGGATGGCATAGACTTTAGCATTACTTTTGATAGTAATTATAAAAAAGCACTCAAAATTGCCACTGAAATAGGCAAAAAATATGCGAAAGGTTATACTGAAATGGTGCGCCAACAAGTGCATCGTATGCGCGATAAGTATTCTTTGCGTAATCCAAATCTTGAAGTGCGCAGCTATTGTATGATTGAACCAAATGGATTGCGAATCTCATTGTGGTATCAAACAAATGCTTATGCCACACTTTCATTGCGCAGCACTATTTCAGGGGAGATTATTGAGCGCATTCTCAAAGAAGACGATATACATATTGCTTATCCTACAAGCAAGGTAGTTGCCAATGGGGGTGATGGTATAGGGGGAGACACACAAATGCACGAGCTAGATTCTAAGGTCATCTTAGGCGGAGGTGTGCAAGTGCAAAAATTAGATTCTTAAAAAGGATAAGAGTGAGTGAAGTAAAAAAAGTGTATTTTAAAACATTTGGTTGTCGCACGAATCTTTTTGATACACAGGTAATGAAAAGCAATTTGAAACATTTTGAATGTGCAAAAGATGAGAGCGAAGCCGATGTAGTGGTAGTCAATTCTTGCACGGTTACTAATGGTGCAGATAGCGGTGTGCGAGGTTATCTCAATAAAATGCGTGAGTTAAATAAAAAAGTGTATTTTACAGGCTGTGGCGTAGGCACAAGAGGCGAGGAGATATTTGCACACAATCTCGCTCATAGCGTGTTTGCCCATAGTTTTAAAGAGCGTATTGATGAATTTTTAATTGCCAAGCAGAGATTTTTTTATACAGAATCTGCCCCAGAGCATATTGATAGCACCATTGTTACACATTTTGCAGGCAAATCGCGAGCTTTTTTGAAGATTCAAGAGGGCTGTGATTTTGCGTGTAGCTATTGTATTATCCCTTTTGTGCGAGGGAAAGCGCGTTCTTATCCACACAAAAGCATTTTAGAGCAAATTCGCGCACTTGCCCAAAGTGGTAAAACTGAAGTGGTTTTAACAGGGACAAATGTTGGAAGTTATGGTAAGGATTTGAAAGATTATAATCTTGCAAGACTTATTAAGGATATAGATTCTCTAGGAGTTTTAAAACGCTTGCGTGTAGGGAGTTTAGAGCCTAGTCAAATTGATAGTGAGCTTAAAGAATCCCTTGAGTTACCCCTTATGGAAAGACATTTGCATATTGCTTTGCAGCACACAAGCGATACTATGCTCTCATTAATGAATCGCCACAATCGTGTGGAGAGTGATTTGGCACTTTTTGATTATTTTGCAAAAAAAGGATTTTGTTTGGGAAGTGATTTTATACTCGGACACCCCGGAGAAACTCAAGCGCTATGGCAGGAGGCATTGGAGAATTTTAAATCTTTTCCTCTCACGCATCTTCACCCATTTGTGTATTCTAAACGCGATGGCACACCCTCAAGTGTGATGAAAGGTGAAGTGAAAGGCAATGTTGCCAAAGAGCGGCTTCATATACTTAAGGGGATTGTTATGGATAAGAATGAGACTTTTCGCAAGGCACATAATGTGCCCCTTGATGTTTTGTGTGAGAGCAGGGTAGAATCTCATAATACTTTTATTTATACAGGATTAGACCAGTTTTTTAATCCTATGCAATTTGAAAGTAGTAATCCGCACTTAGAGGGACAATGGGTAAAAATAAAGACATATACTATCAATAAGGAGAAAAATTATGGCAAAGTCTAAAAGCCTCATAATTGGCATCTTTGCTCTTGTGATAGCACTGATTTTAGGTGTGGTGCTTGTAATAAAGGATAGCAGCGAGCTTATAAGCGCAAAAGAAGCAGAGAATCTATTTTTAAACGAGAAAATTACAGATATTTCGTGCGATGACGAGTATGTATATTTTAATGCAAATACAAAACATTATAAAGTATATGCTAGTAGCCTCTCTCCTCGTATATGGAGTTGGAATTTTCCTGTGATAGCAAAAAAAGCACATTTTTTAAATGATACTTTGGGCGAAATTGGCATTATGATTCTTGTGCTTTTGGGCTTGGCAGTGTTATTTCAGGTTATGCGACTTATATTTTTCAAATCACTCCCAACACCTAGCGGAACAAAAAAATCAGAAGTTCCACGCGAGAGAGAATCTCCCCTTTTGGAATCCACATCGTATTCTGCTATTCCTTATGTGCCTATGACAAGCATAGTGCGCTTTAAAGATGTGGCGGGAATTAGTGAGGTAAAAGAAGAGTTATTAGAAATTATTGATTATCTTAAGAATCCTAAACACTATCAAGAATTAGGCATATCACTTCCTAAAGGTGTGCTTTTAGTAGGTCCTCCGGGCGTAGGTAAGACAATGATAGCTAAAGCAGTGGCTGGTGAGGCTGGCGTGCCGTTTTTTTATCAAAGTGGCTCAAGTTTTGTGCAAATTTATGTTGGTATGGGTGCTAAACGCGTAAGGGAACTCTTTATGAGAGCTAAAGCAAAATCACCGAGTATTATTTTTATTGATGAGATTGATGCAGTAGGTAAGGCACGAGGAAACACGCGCAGTGATGAGCGTGAAGCAACGCTTAATCAACTCTTAACAGAAATGGACGGCTTTGAAGATTCTAGTGGCGTTATTGTTATTGCTGCGACAAATAAAATTGAAGTGCTTGATGAAGCATTATTGCGAAGTGGGCGCTTTGATAGGCGCATTTATGTAGATCTTCCTAATTTAAGTGAAAGAGAGCATATCTTGCAACTTTATTTAAGTGATAAAAAACACGACCTTGATGTAAATGAAATTGCGCGTCTGTGTGTGGGATTTAGTGGGGCAGCCCTTGCTTCACTTGTCAATGAAAGTGCCCTTAATGCACTGCGGCGCAAATCAAAGCTCATACAAAAAGAAGATATTTTGGCTACTAAAGATAAGGTGCTTGTAGGCAAGAAAAAGGCATTATCTCTCAGTGAAAATGAAAAAGAGATTCTTGCACTTTATCAATCAGCAAAGGCATTAAGCGCATATTGGCTTGAAGTGGATTTTGATAAAATTGGGCTTGTGAGTGAAAGTTTTAGGCAAATTGATAAAGAGCTTGTGAGCAAGCAGGAACTAATGAGTAAAATCAAAGTTGCATTATCGGGCAATATCGCCGTGGAGATGATATATCAGCAGACTTTTAGCAATGCCAAAGACGATATTTTACACGCTAAAGAAATTGCCACACAAATGTGTGAGCAATATGGTATGGCACAGCGACTTTTAAGCGATAGTAGCGATGTAGCTTATATTTTAGATGAGGCAAAAAAGGAAATGCAAGATTTTATTACAAATTCTAAGCCTACGCTTTTAAAAATTGCTCAATCATTGCTGACGCGTGAGCGTTTAAATAAAGAGGAAATCAAAGAAATCTTTGAGAGTGTGCATGAACTCTCCTAGTGAAAATCTCATAGCACACGCGGTATTTGATGAGATTTTAAGCCGTTATGCTAGAAATCCTTATGTTGTTGTGGGCTATGGCAAGGGTGGGCTATGGCAAGAAAAACCATTACTTAGCACAAAATGCGCAATTAAAAAGGCATTGGAAATGATACGTTCTCGCCAAAGACTGCACAATCTCGTGCTTTTTGCTCCTCTTATACACTCTCTCAAAGATTTAGCATTTTTGCATACACAGGGCATAATGCTTGATATTTATGTGGGACAAAACGATGAGAATGCATCAGTGATTTTAGATTCTTGTGCTGCCTTTGGCGTGGTGAGATTCTATAAGAATATTTCTTTTTGTGATTGCGTGAAATAAAATACTTATTACGAGCATTTGAGGATATTGTGTGTAATCAATAGTGCGAAATTTGAATCTATATTGTGTTACAAAATGTAATCCTATGGTGCATCTCATTTCATTTTTATATGTATGTGAGTGAAAAAATAGTGCGTGATGATGAGCATTTGTAATGGCATAAGGAAAAAATTAAGAAATGGCACAAAACTAGGCAAATAGGCGAGTAGAGCATAGGAGTGGTTTTTGAGGCGATAAGTTTGATTGAGATTCTCAAACTGCACTTTATCCATACAAGAGCTGCCAATATCATAAAACATATTGCTTTTAAAAAACAAATATCCGAGCACCAAAAGTGCTATAAAGCCAAGAGTTGAGCCTAAAAGAGGAATAAAATAAAGCAAGAAGCTTAATATAAATAAAGGCACAAAGATACAAAGGTTTTTAAAAAACTCACCCAAGCACTCTCCCAGTGTGCCAAAGCCTGATTGAGGGATATGAGGAAAATCTTTTTTGCGCACAAAAGAAACAATCAAAGGTGTATAAAAAATAGAGAAAAAGACATTTGTCAGCAATATCATTAGCACAAGCCACAAGCCAAGCAGTGTATATACGATGAGTGCGAGGACAATATTAAGTATGTTTCCTAGAAATTTTACGCTCATAAGCCACTCTGGCATAAGTCCAAGTGTCCAATTATACAGCTCTTGTCCATAATAATATATGACACTTCCCCATAAAAGAAGCCCCAATATCGCGGGGACAAAAGTAATAAGTAAGATTTTTAAAGAAAAAAAATCTTTAATGCTTTTATTTAGAATATGCAACATAATTGAGTATCTCGGAAGTTATTGCTTAATGCCAAGTAGGGTTTCTATCATTCTATCAATAGTCGTAATGACTTTGGCATTTGCTGCATAACCACCTTGAAATTTAATGAGATTCACCATTTCTTCATCAAGGCTCACTTGCGAAATCGCTAAATGTTCCTTTTTGACAGCAGAAAGCACAGCGTCTTTTGTTTCTTTTGTCCGTTGTGTAGCTTCAGTTTGATTAGCTACGCGTCCAGCGAGGAACTGAAAATACTCGGGGATTCTCATTTGTTTTTTTTCATATTTATTAATATAGAAATCTACATCATCATATTGAAGCTGCTGCATCATATTTGCGACTTCAAAATTTCCATTCACAGGCGTGAGCCAAGGGCGTATGAGTGTGGCATCTTTGATATATTCTTGATTGAGGGCGATATTATGTGCATCATCTCCATTAAAAAATTTATTCAAACCAAATGCACCTGTGAAATTGCTACCCTTATCTTGAATAGCTATATACAAGCCTTGGGAGGGATTTTTTGCGAGGATATTAAATTCTCTTGCGCCATTATCATAGTATGCACGAAAATAATCATCAACATCGTTGAGAGCGTTATTATCTTTATTATCATCAGTATTTTCATTAATCGCTCTGACTACATCATTCATTGTCGTGATTCTATCAATATTAATTGTTTTACGCGCGATTTCTTCTCCCTGTGTGCTATATACTACAATATCAAAGCTCCCTTCTTTAATATTATAATTGCTATCTACCAAAGCATTTAAACTCCATACATCAAGTTTATCGCTACGAATTTGTGTCGCTGCACTTTGAGAGTAGATAGCATTTGTCGCTTCAATAAACCCTTTTGCAAAAATATCAAGGTGATTGATATAATCTTGAATCTTTCCTATGCGTGTGCCCCCAGCTCCTGAGTTGTAAAGACTAATAAGAGAGCCAGCTTTGCCTTGAACAACCTTATCGGTAATTTCAACGGTTTTAAAATCATCACCTTGAAAATATACGCGATTAAGATTGAGATGATTATCGTCTTTTTTAAGCACGAGTGGGTGGAACATCGCGCCATCTACGATATTGAATCCAAAAGCAATATTTAATACATATTCATCATCAAAGTCTGCTAATTTGGGGTGAATAGAAGCATTAGAATCAAGATGATTCTTAAAAACATTTGCTCCTATAAGCGTTTGAAGATTATATTCAAGTTCATCGCGCCTATCGCGTAATTCGTTGGCTTGTTTGAGTTCGCGTTGGTCTTCCATTTCTTTGAGTTTGCCATTAATATGTGCGATTTCTTTTGCAATGCGATTGACTTCATTAATTGTTACTTCAAGCTCTTCGCTTGCCTTTTGTTGTAATCTCACGAGGCGAGAGCGAGTATCTTGGATATTGGTGGTAAGTACTTGGGCATTTTTGGCTAAAACTTGTTTTTGGGCTGGGTCAGTGGAGTTTTTAGACAAATCTTTCCACGCATTAAAGTATTCTTCTAAATCATTATAAATTCCTACGCCATCAACTTCTGGGAAAAAGGCTGATGCCTCACGCAAAGTTGTAAAATGTGTATCATAGTATTGTGCTTCTTCAGCCGCTTTGCGATAGCGATTAAACACAAATTCATCGTGGATTCTTTGTATAGTTTCAATGCTCACGCCTCTACCAAGATTATAGTCTTGATAATAAAGAGGACGTTCAGGGCGCACAAGCACGCGTTGTCGGCTATAAAATTCATCACTTGCATTTGAAATGTTATTGCCTGTTACATCAACCATTAGTTGATGAGCTTGTAGTCCTGTGTAGGAAGTATTAAGTGAGGAGAGAATGCCACCCATATATTTTCCTAAGCTTGAGTTTTAAGCAAATGGCTTTGAGGTCGGTGATGTTCATAGCCATCATTTTCGTGGGGTATTACTCTTTGGATAAGCGAATTATAAAATTCTGATACAGCAAAGGCACTACGTGCGTAGTTGGTATTGAGAATCTTGAGCTCTTCAAGGGTATTTCGCATATCATCAAGGAGACTACTTGCTTTTTCATCAAGAATTTCTTTTAATGTTTTATGTGGATTTTTATCACATAAGATGAGCATTTCGCGATGAAGAAGAGATTTTTTGGTTTCAAACTCTTTGACAAGTTCATCTTTTTGCTGGATTCTATCAAAAATTGCTTGATGATTGGCAATCTGTATATCAGCATTATCAAGTTTGGTAAGTTCTATGAGTGTTTTTAAGTCACTAATAGCACCATTAATGTAAGTATGTAACATAACCTAATCCTAGAAATCCCATTGGCATTAAAGATTATCAAAACGTCCAAAATGCCAATGTAAAATTTTTATAGGTTAAGCAAATTTGATGCCATTTTTTCAGAAGTTTGTTGCAAATCTATTTTGTATTCCCCATTTTTAATTTGCTCTTTAATTTGTTCAGCTTTTGAGAGTTGGGTTTGCTCTTTTTCTTTTACTTCATTGTTTTCATTTTGCTTTGCAAGCACATCTCTATTGAGCATATTTGCGACTTTAACGCTTGTATTTACACCATTTACCATAGACACTCCTTCTTAAAGTGATTTATTGCTAACTAAATCGGATTAAATTTAAAAAATTTAATAGATTTAGCACCATTTTATCCTTAAAATTATCATTTAACATATCCTTGCAATTCTTGCTTAAAATCTTTAAGCGTTGCCGTTCCTTTAGAGCCACCTCCAGTAAAGAGCGGTTTGTTCGCATCAACGCGATATGTCCAAATCCCAAGCAAAAGCATAGCATATAAAAAGAGAATAAAGCTAAGCGTAGGAAATAGCCAATTTTTCAAACCTGTGCTCATAATTTTAACTCCTTAAAGATTTTAATTGTTTTGGTGAATGCAAAAATAATACCAATTTAGAGATAAAACGACATTTTAACATTTTTATTAAAATTTTTATATTAGAATCCTGCAATTTTAGCATTTTTAAGATTTCGGTAAGGTATTTGATGAAGAAGATATTTGTATTTATAAGTGTGTGCAGTTTTTGTTTTGGTGCTGTTGTCCATAACCAAACTTGGGAGAGCGGCTACACACTTTTTGCATTTTTTCAAAAATATAATATCCCTACAAGTGTATATTATAATCTACCGCCTAAAGATAAGGAACTCACATCAGAAGTATATGCGGGCGTTACTTATTATACCCTCTTAGGAGATGATGGTGGGTTGATTCAGGCTCTTATTCCCATAGGTGATGGTATGCAGATTCATATATTCAAGCGCGATGGCGTATATATACTAGACTTTACGCCTATGATTTATTTTGAACAAGAGCAGACTATTAGTCTTTCTATTCAAAAATCGCCTTATCAGGATTTGCTTGAGATGACAAATGATAGGGGATTAGTTGGTGAGTTTTTAAATGCTTACAAAAATAGTGTGAATTTTCATAGTATTTTAAAAAATGATAGATTGGCTGTGATTTATGACCGAAAGTATCGCTTAGGTAAGCCTCTTAAAAATGCAAGCATTAAGGCGGCTGTGGTGGAGATAAATAAAAAACCTCATTATATTTTTAGATTTAAAAATGGACGCTATTACAATAAAGATGGCAAAGAGATTCAAGGATTCTTACTTCAAACTCCGGTAGCTGGAGCAAGGATAAGCTCCAAATTTTCTCTTGGGCGCAAACATCCTATACTTGGCACGATTCGCCCACATTATGCAGTTGATTATGCAGCTCCAAAAGGCACTCCTATCGCCGCTGCTGCTGATGGTGTAGTGATTTTTGCAGGTAAAAGAGGTGGATATGGCAATCTTATTGAGATTCGTCACGAAAATAATCTCAAAACACTTTATGCACATATGAGTTCATTTGTTACAGGTATGAGAACAGGCAAAAGAGTGAAAAGAGGACAAATGATTGGACGCGTAGGTTCTACGGGATTAAGCACTGGACCACATTTGCATTTTGGACTTTATCGTAACAATGTGCCTATTAATCCTCTCTCTAATGTCAAGGCTGTAAGCAAGGAGCTAAAAGATAAGGAAAAGCAAGATTTTGATGCCCTCAAGGAGCATTTTATGCCCTATCTTCAAGAGGCTTTAAATAAAAATGCAAATACTATTACGCCAAATGAGAATCTGAATTTACCCGATACACTCTCAAGTATGAGTAATCCTTATAAGCCAATTATTTATGAATCCTAAAGCTATTACTTCACCTTGTTCGTGCATTAGCGATGTGAGTTTTTGTGAATGTGTCGATTCGCCTTATGTGAAACCACAACGTATGCTTTATTGCGAAAATGGTGTGAAACGTTCGTGGGATTTTATCCAAAGCCTAGATTCGGTAGCAATTGTGCTTTATCATAAGCAAGAAGATAGCTTACTTTTTGTAAAACAATTTCGTCCCCCAGTATTTGCACGCACACTTAATAAACAAGCGCATTTGATACAATCTCATTTAGATTCTTATATATCACAAGGTATAGGCTATACTTATGAGTTATGTGCCGGATTGACAGACAAGGTGGGCAAAAGTTTAGAACAAATTGCGCAAGAGGAGGTGCAGGAGGAATGCGGCTATAAGGTGCGCTCTTTACGGCAAATTGCCACATTTGCTACCGCAGTAGGACATAGTGGTGCAACACAAACGCTTTTTTATGCAGCTATAACCGAAGAAGATAGGATAAATGCAGGAGGTGGCGTTGATGGCGAAGTGATAGAATCTGTATTGATTAAAGTGGGTGAGTTGAAAGCATTTCTTGATGATGAGAGTAAAATAAAAACACCCGGATTAGGTTTTGGTGTCCTATGGTTTTTGGATCATTATGAGAGATTAAAAGATGAAAATATGATTTACAAGGGAAGAGAATGCGAATATTAGTAGGATTAATTTGTGCAGTAATGCTTCAAGCCATTGATACTCTGCCAAAAAACGTGGAAATTGATGAGGTAAGCTCAAATACGCTATCTTTTCGTGCAGGACATTTAAAAGTCGGGCAAAGTGGTATTGTGCTCACTCATAATCAAGGTTATAATATTATTATTGCCAGTGCTGTTATTAAAAGCATTAAAAATGGCACAGCTTATGCAAACTATAAACCTTTTGATAGTATTTCACAAAAATATCTTCCTACACCTCAAGCTACTCCCAAACAAGGGGATAAAATGATTTTTGGTAGTTTTTATAACAAATCAATTGCTATTGCTCCAGACCAAGAAAGTTATAATAAAATTCTCTCCCTTGCACCCAATACAAGCTTTTCTCATATTGATTTATTAGGTGCATTTTTGGCAAAAGATGGCATTAATGACCCAAAACCTAAGCATCTAATACAATTTTGCAATGTGTATAGCATAGGATTATTATATATTCTTGCTTCTAATGGTGTCAATGTGCTTGATTGCCAGAGTTTTAGTATCCTTGAGGTATTGCCTTTTGATAAACCGCAACTTGAAAACACACAAGCACCATTTTTTTCGCGTATTGTAAATATAGACACAGGCTCTCTTGCAAGCAAGCTACGTTCAAAAAAATCGCGTCAATACTTTCCTTATTATGACAATTTATTGCGCCAAAGCCTTAAATCATTTGAGAATCTTAAAAACTAAGGAGAAAGGAGTAAATATGTTCAATAAGTCTCACATTCAAGCTATAAAAAATATTGTGGGAGAGGAAAATTGTTATGATGACAAGGCACATTTGGTGGCATATTGTTATGATGCTACAAGGGAACGTTATGAACCTGATGCGGTAGTGTTTCCGCGCAATGAACAAGATGTGAGCTTAATTTTAGCCTATTGTAATGAGCATAAAATACCTGTTATTCCACGCGGTGCAGGAAGTGGATTCACAGGTGGAGCATTACCTGTGAATGGAGGAATTATCCTTGCATTGGAGCGATATTTTAATAAGATTCTAGAAATTGATGAAAAAAACCTTATAGCGCGTGTCCAACCCGGTGTAGTTAATAAAATGTTTCAAGAAGCCGTGGAGGCAAAGGGTTTATTTTATCCACCTGACCCAGCAAGTCAAGAATACAGCACGCTTGGAGGAAATGTCAGCGAAAATGCAGGCGGTATGCGTGCTGCAAAATATGGCATTACTAAAGATTATGTTATGGCGTTGCGTGCAGTGCTTCCAAATGGCGATATAATTCGCGCAGGAAAAAAAACAATTAAAGATGTCGCAGGATTTAATGTCGCGGGGATTCTCATAGCGAGTGAGGGTTCGCTCGCAGTGATTACTGAAATTACGCTTAAACTTATTGCTAAGCCGAAGTTTGCGCGTTCGGCTATGGGTGTGTTTGCTGATATAGAATCTGCAATGAATGCTGTGTATAAAACAATGGCAAGTGGAATTACGCCTGTGGCAATGGAGTTTTTGGACAATTTGAGCATTCGTGCCGTAGAAGAGCGATTTTCTAAAGGATTGCCCATTGATGCTGGAGCGATACTTATTACTCAAGTTGATGGCGATATGCCAGAGCAAGTAAGTTTTCAGCTTGAGACTTTGCAGGAGCGATTTAAAGAAAATGGTTGCATTGAGTTTAAAATTGCGCAAAATGACGAGGAAGCACAAAACCTGTGGTTTGCAAGACGCAATGTGAGCCAAAGTATTACAATTTATGGCAAAAAAAAGCTCAACGAAGACATCACCGTGCCTCGTTCCGCGCTCCCCGAGCTGCTTAATAGAATCTCCGCATTGAGTGGCAAATATAGCTTTAAGATTCCCTGCTTTGGACATACAGGCGATGGCAATGTGCATGTAAATGTAATGGTGCCTGACCCAAATGATAAGCAATCCCTTAACAAAGGATATGAGTGTATTGAGGAGATTTTTAAAATTGCGATTGCACTTGAGGGCACACTTAGTGGTGAGCACGGCATAGGTTTGTCAAAAGCACCTTTTATGCGTTTAGCTTTTAGCGAGGCAGAGATGAATTTATTTGCTCATATCAAAAAAGCTTTTGACCCCAACAATATTCTTAACCCGGGAAAAATGGGGCTTAATATGGAGAATGTATAGAATCTGATTGATAAATTAAAGTTGATTGAGGAGATTCAAAAAAGGCTTTGGGAAAAAGATAAGTTCCTTTAAAAGCGGAAAAATCTATATATTCATAGGGTAAATTGAGTGTAATGTGGGGAGAGAGGATAGATTCTAAAAGTGTAGTGCAGTATAATGATGAAGTATCTCCGCTTAAAACAAAAGGCTCTCCAAGCCATAGAGTAGCTTCAAGGGCAATTTTTTCACGCGTCTTAGTAGAAAAATCAAAACGTTTAATGGCGATTTGTTTTGCGTGGAAAAGAAATTCATCAAGTGAGCTAAGTATCACTTGGTTGGGTTTTGTGGGATTATCATCGGGTGTGGCGTGAAGAATGATAATAGGCTGTGTGGAGACTATTAAACCAATATGTGTATAGGGGTGGTTGCTTAATGTTTGTATGACTATGCTTTCTATACCTTTGCCCTCTCGCAAGATAATATCACCTATTTCAAGCGAAGGAAGTGTGTTTAGAATTTGAGATGTATCTGTAAAAGAAGTGTGTGATGTATTAAAAGGGTATAGAGTGTATAAAAGCTTTGTAGCACTGATTGCCACAAAGCCAAGAGCAAGATAAATAAGTTTAGAGGTTAATTTTCCACTCATCATCAACTTTAATAAGCTTTATTGTCTCATCATTTTCGCTTCCATTTTTAAAACGCACAAGCACTTTAATGATTGCTTTTTCCTCTTTGACATCTTCAGAGACAACTTCAATCTTCTCTATCCCATCAGATTCTTGGGCTTTGCGTTCTGCCTTTGTCGCTGCAGCTTTGAGCTTACCTTCAATAACTTCTTTCATCTCTTTTTCTTTTTTAGACAAATTGATGTATTTTATCAATTTATCACCATTGCCTTTATACACATCTTCGGTAAAAGCTATCGCCACATCTTTGGGTGAGCTTTCTCCACAAGCAACAAACAAAAGAGCAATCATTCCTAAACCTAAAGCCAAAATTAACTTTCTTAGTATTGTCATCTTAAAATCCTTTGTGTGAAATTAAAAATTAAACGCGTATATTAATAAATTTAACACAAAAAATCAAGGAGTTTGTATCGGCGGAGATTTGTATGCAAGGAATCCAATAATATTAAGCATTACACTTAGGCATAAAAGTGTAATAAGCGAATATGTGAAATTGTGATATAAATCATAGAGCTTGCCAATAAGCACAGGAGCAAGACAAGCAAGGAGATAACCTATACCTTGAGCCATAGCAGAGAGTTTAGTGGCAATTTGCACATTAGCACTTTTGCTTGAAATAAGCAGTAAGGCAATGCCAAATACACCTCCAACTGGGATTCCAAGAAGTATTGAAACAAGCACAATCACCCATAAATCCTGCGTATAAAGCAAAGTAGAAAAGCTAAGCATATAAAGCCCACAGATACTCCCTATAAAAATCTTTTTGCGCTCTTGTGAGAGTGAGCCGAGTATAAGCGGTGCAAAAAACGAGGAGGGAATAACAATCATTTGGGATAGAATCATCATATTTGAGGCAAAAGATTGAGTGTAACCAAAAGAGATGATAAAGCTAGGATACCAAGTAAAAAAACTATAACCGATTATGCTTGTAAATCCCATAAAGAGCGTAATATTCCACGCGCTTAAATTTGCCCAAAGCGTGCCCCTGAAGTGTATTTTTACTTTTGGACGTGAGATTCTATGATTTGTCATTTGAGGCAGGTAGCTTAGGATTGCCATTATTGCCAAGCTTGCCCAGCAGCCCATAGCCATAGGCACAGATAGAATATGTGTGAGAGGTAAAATTGCAGCAATGCCAAGCGTGGCAGAAATATTAATCACAAGGCTATAAATGCCCATAATTTTAGGGACATCGCGAGGAAATTTTGTCTTAACAAAGCTAGGAAGCAAGACATTGGCTACTGCAATGCCACCTCCCATAATCGCCGTGCCAATAAATAGCTCTACACTTCCGCCCATACATCGCACAATCTCTCCTGTGAGAATACATAAAAGTCCTAGAAACATTGCTTTTGTAGGCTGAAAAATCGCGACTATGAAAGAAATAATACCAAATGCAAAAAGTGGTAAAGAAGTGAGTAATCCCGCTTGTGCTGCACTTAGATGATAATAATCTCTAAGCAATTCAACTATTGGTCCCACAGAAGTGATAGGTGCGCGAAGATTGAGACTGATAAGCAAAATAGGTAAAAGATTAATGAAAAAGATTTTTTTATGTAATGTCATCATATTTCCTTCATAAAATCTCTTTGCATTGTATAAAATGAGTATAAATCCTTGCGAAATTGTATTATTAAGTAATTATTAAGTAAATTTTGGTATTTATATTGTCTTTGAATTATTATGGAAGGGGTATTTATGAAAGTAATGACAGGAGCCCAAATGCTTATTCAAGCCTTACATCTTGAGGGTGTAAAGGTTGTTTTTGGCTATCCGGGCGGCGCAGTATTACATATTTATGATGAGATTTATAAACAAAACTATTTTTCACATATTCTTGCACGACACGAACAAGGTGCGGTGCATTCGGCTGATGGTTATGCGCGTAGTAGCGGAGAGGTGGGTGTAGCAATCATCACTTCAGGTCCGGGATTTACAAATGCTATTACAGGTATCGCCACAGCCTATACAGATTCTATTCCTCTTGTCGTTATTAGCGGACAAGTGCCTATTACGCAAATTGGCACTGACGCATTCCAAGAAATTGACGCAGTGGGGATTTCTCGCCCTTGCACAAAGCATAATTTTTTAGTGCGTAATATTGCCGAATTACCCAGAATCCTTAAAGAAGCTTTTTATATTGCGCGAAGTGGGAGGCAAGGTCCTGTGCTTGTAGATATTCCAAAGGATATTACGGGCACTTTAGGCGAATTTACCTATCCCGAATCTGTTGCACTTCAAAGCTATAAGCCTACCATAAAAGGCAATTCGCGTCAGATTAAAAAACTTTGTGAAGCTATTATGAGTGCGCAAAAACCTTTATTTTATATTGGTGGAGGAGCTATACTTTCAAATGCAAGTGAGATTATCCGTGAAATCGTGCATTGCACAGGGATTCCGTGTGCTGAAACACTTCTTGCGCGTGGGGTGCTAAGATATGATGATGAGAATCTGCTTGGTATGCTTGGTATGCACGGAAGCTATGCTGCAAATATGGCAATAAGTGAGTGTGATTTGCTTGTATGTTTGGGTGCGCGCTTTGATGATAGGGTAACAGGCAAGTTGAGCGAATTTGCAAAAAATGCAAAAATTGCCCATATTGATATTGACCCAAGCTCTATTGGCAAAATTGTGGCGGTGGATTATCCTATTGTAGGGGATTTGAAGCATATTGTATCAGATATGATGATTGAGCTAAGCGGATATGATACGCAAAAAATTATGAAATGGAGAGAGCATTTGCGCTCTTATGCGCTTGCACACCCTATGAATTTTGAAGATAGTGTAGATTCCATTAAACCTCAATGGATTATCCAAAGACTTGGTGAGCATTTAGGCGAGAATGCAATCATTACTACTGATGTGGGGCAGCATCAAATGTGGGCAGCGCAGTTTTATCCTTTTAGCTTTCCGCGTCAATTTTTAAGCAGTGGTGGGCTTGGCACAATGGGCTATGGTTTGCCTGCAGCACTTGGCGCAAAACTCGCGCGTGAAGATAAAACTATTATTAATATTACAGGTGATGGCTCAATTTTAATGAATATCCAAGAGTTGATGACTTGTGTTGTGTATGGCATTCCTTTTGTCAATGTGATTTTAAACAATAATTATTTAGGAATGGTGCGACAATGGCAAAGCTTCTTTTATGAGCATCGTTTTTCGCATACGGATTTGAGTTTGCAGCCTGATTTTATTAAACTTATAGAATCTTTTGGTGGTGTAGGCTTTAGAGTAGAGAAAAAAAGTGAATTTGACGGGGCACTTCAAAAGGCATTAGATTCTAAAAAAGTGGCATTTATTGAAGTAATGATAGATAGATACGAAGATGTCTTGCCAATGGTGCCAAGCGGGGGAGCAATCTATGAGATGATTCTCTCAAGTGAAAAAAAAGCTTTCAAAGAAGAGGAGTAATGATGGAAGCAAAAAATACAGAGCTCAAAAAAAGCATTTGTATAAATGTTATCAATGAGCATAGCGTTTTAGCAAGGATTTCAGGGCTTTTTTCTGCGCGTGGATACAATATAGAATCTCTGACTACTGCTCCTATTCCCAATAGCAATCTCTCGCGCATTACGATTGTAACACAAGGTTCTGAAGTTGTTATTGAGCAGATTATCAAACAACTTCATAAGCTTATTCCCGTAGTGAGCGTTATTTCAAGTGATGATTTGCTTGAGAAGGAAGCGGTGTTGGTAAAGATTCCATTAAGTGAATCTTTGGCAGATATAGAGGCGTTGTGTAAGGCTTATAATGGCAAGATTGCAAATGCGAATGAAAAATATATTATTGTGATTGCCACCGATAAACCTTCAGCGATTAATCAATTTATTGCAGCTATTAGAATCTTTAACCCAAAAGAGATTATACGAAGTGGCGTAATTGCTATGGAACGATAAGGAGAAGAAATGTCTATACGATTAGGTGTGAATATTGATCATATTGCGACTTTGCGTGAAGCAAGGGCTATTTATGAGCCCGACCCACTTGAAGCAGTTTTTATTGCAAAAAATGCAGGTGCGCATCAAATCACATTTCATTTGCGTGAGGATAGGCGACATATTCACGACAGCGATGTCCAGCGTATCGTGCAATCAAGTCCTTTGCCCATTAACATAGAATGCGCACTTGATGAAAAAATTATTGATTATCTTTGTGGCTTAAAGCCCCAACGCATTACACTTGTGCCTGAAAAACGAGAGGAAATCACCACAGAGGGTGGATTGGATATAGAATCTCATTATGATAGCATTCGCGATACACTCAAAGCTTTTGAATCTTGTGGCATTGCGAGTGCGCTTTTTATTGATCCTAAAAAGGAAGCCATTTTCCTTGCGCGTGAGCTTGGTGCGCAGGCAGTAGAGCTTCATACAGGCAGATATGCAAATTTGATGCTTATGGCATACAGCAATCTCTCTCGCACACATCGTGCTTTGCAAGAGTTTGCGCTTCCCACACAAGAAATAAATGAGGAGATTTCTCGCACACTTGATGATATTGCACAATGTGCTAAACTTGCCACTTCAACTATTGATACGCGTCATCTTGAATGCTTTGCGGGGCACGGATTGAATTATCAAAATGTAAGCGCAATCGCGCAGATTCCACAAATAAGTGAGCTTAATATCGGGCATAGTATTATTGCAAGGGCTGTATTTGTAGGATTGGAGCGAGCAATTATACAAATGCGAGAGACAATGTGCCAAAAATAGCTATTAGCGTAGGTGATGTCAATGGTATAGGGCTTGAAATTGCATTAAGGACACATCATCAAATCATAAGATTCTGTGAGCCTCTGTATTGTGCGCATAGAGAAGTTTTGGAATCTGCAAGTGCGCTTTTGGATTTTCCTTTGCCCCAAGATATGCAATGTGTAGCTGATTTTGAATATCCTCGTGGTGGTTTAATTGAGCCAAATTGTGTAAGTGCGAAAAGTGGAAAATATAGTTATGAAAGTTTTATGCAAGGAGTAAATCTTACTCAAAGCAAGCAATGTGCAGCTTTAGTAACTCTGCCTATTCATAAGAAAGCGTGGCAAAAAGCAGGTATTAGCTTTGTAGGGCATACTCACGCGCTTTCATCAATATGTGGTGTAGATTCTATAATGATGCTTGGTTGCCCCTCTCTTTTTATTGCTCTTTTTACAGACCATATTGCCCTTTCACAAGTGAGTGCGTGTGTTACACAAGAGCGGGTGAAGGATTTTTTACTGCGTTTTGCTCAAGGAGTGAATCTCAATGAGCCTTGCTGTGTGTTAGGGCTTAATCCTCATTGCGGAGATGAGGGCATTATGGGAAGTGAGGATAAGCAGATAAATGCAGCCGTGAGTGAGGTAAATATGCAACTTGGCAAAAAGATTTTCTTTGGTGCATACCCACCTGATAGTGCATTTTCGCCTTTCAATAGAGAGAAGTTTAGATATTTTGTGAGTATGTATCACGATGTAGGTTTAGCACCTTTAAAGGCATTATATTTTGAACAAAGTATTAATGTTAGTCTTAATCTTCCAATACTGCGCACTTCAGTGGATCACGGTGTAGCCTATGATAAGGCATATAAAAAAGGAAGCAATATAAGCACTCAAAGCTATCTCAACGCAGTGCAATACGCTGCAAATAATGTTTTGCGATAGGTAAGCTTTAAGGATAGAATCTTATAATAGCATTTTTTATTTTTTCTTAATGTAAGGATATTATATGTGGCGGCATTTTCTAGTCAAGTTGGTATTGCTTTATCTTGTTATTGCCCCCCCCCCTGTGCAGGCAAGAGAGAATCAATTTGAGCAATTTGGCGATGCGTTTAGGTTTTTACCTGTGTATGTGATGGTGGTATCTTTAGCAATGGAGGATTATGAGGGTGTGGGGCAACTTGCACTCGGCACTTTAGGTACACAGCTTGTTACAGAGGGTATCAAATGGGGATTTGATAGCGCACATAAGAATGGTAATAGTGTAGCTTTTGCTAAAAGACCTTGTTGTGAGGATTGGAAAGGTATGCCAAGCGGACACGCAAGTGGTGCATTTAGTGCAGTGGGATTTGTATATTATCGTTATGGTTGGAAACCTGCTATTCCTGTGGGTATCCTAGCGGTGCTCACTGCTGCTTCAAGAGTAGAGGCGAAGAAACATTCAATTTTACAAGTAAGTGTAGGGGCAGCTCTTGCGTGGGGATTCTCATATATTTTTACACATAAATATATGCCTAAAAACACGATGATTATGCCAAATGTTGATACAGATATGCAGGGCAATCCTGCTTTAAGCCTTAATGTGCGATATAGCTTTTAAATATGAGTTTTGGCTATAATCACGCATTAATTCATTCAGTAAAGGATTTTTATGGCGCAATATGATGTGAGAGAGCAATATCTTGATTTTTTTGCTTCTAAAGCCCATAAGGTTTATGATTCTATGCCACTTGTGCCAGATGATGCGAGTTTGCTTTTTACAAATGCAGGTATGGTGCAGTTTAAAGATATTTTTACAGGCAAGATTCCCACTCCCACTCCTCCAAGAGCGACAAGCTCACAGCTATGTATCCGCGCAGGAGGAAAGCATAATGACTTAGAAAATGTCGGCTATACCGCGCGCCACCACACACTTTTTGAAATGCTAGGTAATTTTAGCTTTGGAGATTATTTTAAAAAAGAAGCAATCGCCTATGCGTGGGCATTTGTAACGCAAGTTTTGGGCTTTAGCAAAGATGTGTTGTATGTAACAATCCACGAAAGCGATGATGAAGCCTATGAGCTATGGTGCGAACACATTGAGCCAAGCCGCATAAAAAGAATGGGCGATAAGGATAACTTTTGGCAAATGGGCGATAGCGGACCTTGCGGACCTTGTAGTGAGATTTATGTAGATCAAGGCGCAGAATTTTTCCATTCAAGCGAGGATTATTTTGGCGGCGAGGGAGATAGATTCTTAGAAATATGGAATCTTGTGTTTATGCAATATGAGCAAAAAGATGGGGTAAGGACACCATTACCAAAGCCAAGCATTGATACAGGAATGGGATTAGAGCGCGTGGTAGCACTCAAAGAGGGCAAGATAAATAATTTTGATACTTCACTTTTTGCACCATTGATGAAAGTGATAGAAAAACTCACAGGCAAGAGATATTATCACGATGATGAGATGAGGGATAAACACGATTGGGCACAAGCAGAACTTGATTCTATTATGCACATTCAAGCCTCCTTTCGCGTGATAGCTGACCACGCTAGAAGTGTGGCATTTTTGCTTGCACAAGGAGTGAATTTTGATAAAGAGGGGCGCGGCTATGTCTTGCGTAGAATCTTACGCCGCGCAGTGCGACACGGCTATTTGTTGGGACTAAAAAAGCCATTTTTATGCGAAGTTGTAGAGGTGGTGTGTGAATCTATGGGAGGGCATTATAGCTATTTGCAAGAGCGCAAAGCAGCGATTAAGGAGCAATGCAAAGCGGAGGAAGAGCGATTTTTTGAAACCATAGAATCAGGAATGGCACTCTTTAGTGCAGAGTTAGAAAATCTAACAGGGGATTCAACCAAAGAGACAACACAATTATTTAGCGGCGAGGTGGCGTTTAAACTCTATGATACCTATGGCTTTCCGCTTGATTTAACACAAGATATGCTACGAGAGAATCATATAAGCGTGGATATGCGAAGCTTTGAGCGATGTATGAATGAGCAAAAATCGCGTTCTAAAGCGAGTTGGAAGGGAAGTGGAGATACTTTAAAAGAGGGCGATTTTAATGTGCTCTTGAGTACATTTGGACAAAATAAATTTGTCGGTTATGATAAAATGAGCGAATCTTGCAAGATTCAGGCTTTGCTAGATACTCATTTTAGAATAGTGGATACTTTAGAACCTAATTCTCAAGGTTGGGTAATGCTTAATGCTACGCCTTTTTATCCCGAATCTGGTGGTCCTGTGGGAGATAAGGGTGCATTGTATTCTACAAATAGGATTTTAGAATCTGCTCAAGCGCAGAAATTTGCGCAAGTGCTAGATACACAAAAATTCTTTGGGCTTAATCTCTCTAAGATAGAAACTCTAAGTGCTCTAAAGACAGGGCAGGAAGTCGTAGCAGAGGTAGATTGTGCGCGTTTTGAGATTATCAAACATCACTCGGCTACGCATTTATTGCATTTAGCATTGCGCACGATTTTAGGCTCACATATCGCTCAAGCAGGTAGTCTTGTGCAGTCTCATCGTTTGCGCTTTGACTTCTCGCACCCAAAGGCTCTAAGCGGTGATGAGATAGCGCGTATTGAAAGCTTTGTCAATGAGCAGATTCTGCAAGCAAATAGACAATTATGCGAGAATATGGATATACAAGCGGCAAAGCAAAAGGGTGCGATGGCACTTTTTGGCGAAAAATATGGCGATATTGTGCGTGTGGTGAGTTTTGGAGATTCTATTGAGCTGTGCGGTGGGATTCACGTGAGTAATACTGCTGAAATTGGGAGTTTTTATATTATTAAAGAATCTGGTGTAAGCAGTGGGGTGCGCCGAATAGAAGCAGTGTGTGGAGCGGCAGCATATCATTATGGTAAAAATGCACTCAATGAAATCGCACACGCAAAGGAATTACTCAAAGCACAAGATGTCGCACAAGGCATTATAAAGCTTAAAAATCAACTCATTGAGGCAAAAGAGAGAGCAAGTAAAGCAAAGCAAAGTGTGAAAAGTCTTGATTATGAGGAGATAAATGGTGTGAGGCTGATTGTACTTAAACTTGATTCTGTGGATGCAAATGAGGCAAAAGAAATGGTAGATAGGAGTAAAAATGAAAATGAAAGCGTAGCCATTTTGCTTCTGAGTGAATCTGAAAACAAAATAAACATTATCGCAGGAGTGAAAAACGCACCACTTAAAGCTGGAGCGTGGGTGAGAGAAGTCGCACAGATTCTAGGCGGCAATGGCGGGGGTAGAGATGACTTTGCCACTGCTGGAGGCAAGGATATAAGTAAGATTAATGAGGCGCTAGATATAGCAAAAGGCGTGGCAAGGGAAATTTTACATAAAGAAATAAAAAGATAAAATACAAAAGTTAAATAAAGGAGATTATATGTTGATTTTTGGATTAGTTGTGTTGATTTTGTGTGGGGTGGTATTATTCTTTGGAGTAAAAATTATCTCACAAACAGATATTGCTATTGTAGAACGATTAGGGAGATTCCATAGAGTGCTTGATGGAGGCTTTCATTTTATTATTCCTGTGATTGATAGAGTGGGCGCGGTAGTAAGTGCAAGGGAACAAATGATAGATATTGGGCGACAGCAGGTGATTACCAAAGATAATGTAAATATTAATATTGATGGTATTGTGTTTTTAAAGGTATTTGATGCGAAATCTGCCGTGTATAGCGTGAATGATTATAAAAATGCGATTGCAAATCTTGCCACTACAACGCTTAGAGGCGAAATAGGGCGGATTAATCTTGATGATTCTCTTTCATCGCGTGATAGGCTCAATGCTGCCCTGCAAGTTGCACTCGGCGATGCAGCAAATAATTGGGGTGTAAAAATTATGCGTGTAGAAATTAGTGAAATATCTGTGCCAAGGGATATTGAGGCAGCTATGAATCTACAAATGAAAGCAGAGAGGGAAAAAAGAGCCATTGAATTGAAAGCTCAAGCAGAAAAAGAAGCACTTATTCGCAATGCTGAAGCTCTCAAGCAAGAAAAAGTGCTTCAAGCTGAAGCCATTGAGCGTATGGCAGATGCGAAAAAATATGAGCAAATTGCACTTGCGCAGGGACAAAGCGATGCTATGGAGCTTATCGCTACTCAAATGGCAAAAAACGCACAAGCAGCGGAGTTTTTGCTTACAAAAGAGCGTATAAATGCATTCAATGAGCTTTCAAAGAATCCAAGCAAAGATAAGGTCATTATTCCTTATGAGACAAGCGAATTTATTGGCGGACTTAGTGTGATTAGCGACTTTTTAGGGTCAAAAAAAACTACTCAATAATCTCACACGCATAAGGAGGAGATATGTCGGCTCTCTTGTTGCTAGGTATGGGTATTGCTGTGATAATAGCTGAAATATTTTTTGGGTCGTTTTTTCTTTTATTTGTGGGTATAGGGCTACTTATCACTGCTGGCATTGAATCTATTGTTGGTTTTCAAACATTTGGTAATCCTTTTGTGTGGCAATCTTTGAGCATTTGTGCGTTTTCGCTTATTTCACTTATGGCATTAAGGAAACCTATAAAATCGTGGTTTAATCACTCGCAAGTCTATACAGATGATTTTCAAAGCGGTGGCGTAGGTGAAATACGACAGGGAATGGTATATTTCAAGGGCACTTTGTGGGCGTATGAAGTGCTAGATTCTCATAAAAATGCAACATCTTGCAAAGATATGCAATCTAGTGCGGATTGTGTAGCCTTGCAAGAGGGAGGCAAGGTTAAGGTGCTAGAGATTAGGGATAATAAGGTGATTATTCAACCGTAACGCTTTTTGCAAGGTTACGTGGCATATCTACATCGTTGCCCAATCGGATTGCCACTTCAAGTGCGAAAAGCTGAAGCACTACCATCATTGCAAAAAACTCTTCCATATAGCTTTGACAAGGTGAGATGAGAATCATATCATCAATGCCCTTAATAGAATGCGCACTTACTGCACAAATAGTTGCATCACGCGCACTTAACTCCTCTACATTGCTTTTAATCTTATCAAAAAGCAAATGTGTAGGCATAAGAGCAAGGGTAAAAAGTTCAGAATCTGCTAATGCAATAGGTCCGTGCTTCATTTCTCCACTTGGATAACCCTCTGCGTGAAGATAGCTAATCTCTTTGAGCTTAAGTGCGCCCTCAAGTGCGAGAGGATAAAATACATCTCGTCCAATAAAGAAAAATCCGTGTCCGTGCAAATATCGCTTTGAGAGACGTTTAATGTGCTCGTGCATATCAGATTGCACATAGGTTTTTTTTGCTGAAGTTACCATTTGTGCGATATGTGTTTCAAGCTCTTTTTGTGTGATATGTCCGCGTATTTTGCCTATATACACGCTTAGAATCCACAGCAACATCATTTGTGTAGCAAATGCCTTTGTGCTTGCTACACCTTTTTCAATCCCTGCGCGCGTGAGCAAAGAAACATCAGATTCTCTCACAATAGAGCTATTATCCACATTGCAAATACACAGGCTTTTTAAGCCATTTTTTTTTGCGAGTTTGAGGGCTTCAAGCGTATCAGCAGTTTCGCCACTTTGGGAGATGACGATAAAAAGTTCATTTGTATTCATCACAGGTTGGGCATAGCGAAATTCACTTGCAATAAGCACATTTGTTTTTATTTTTGCAAGTCGTTCAAAGAGGTATTTTGCGCTTAATCCCGCGTGATAGCTTGTCCCACACGCACAAATATTAATACTTTGTATATCATCAAAAAAGTGAGGTTGTATTTCATTGAGGATAATATCTCCCTCGCTCACACGTCCCATCATCGTTTCAAGGAGAACTTTGTGTTGCTCATAGATTTCTTTTTCCATAAAGTAGCGATACCCTTCTTTTTGCGCATAGCCTTTAGTGGTTTCTAGTTTTTTTGCATTTTTAAGTGTGTTAAATGCGCCAAGTTTCATCACGCCCATATCGCCATCTTGCAGATATACTACACTTTCTGCAAGCCCGATAAGTGGCGCATCAGAGCTTGCGAAATAAATTTCATCTTCTTTTGTTGCACTCCTGCCAATAATAAGCGGTGAGCCATTTTTGGCATAAAAGATACAATCAGGTGCTTTTTTGGTAATGAGTAAAATAGCAAAAGCACCCTTAAGCTGTGCAATAGTTGCTTCAAAGGCTTGAAGAGCATCTGCAAAAGTTTTTGTATATTCCTCAAATAAATGCACAATCACTTCAGTATCCGTTTGCGAGAGGAAAGTATGCCCTTTTTGCTCCAAAGCACTTTTAATTTCTTGATAGTTTTCAATAATGCCATTATGCACGACATTGCTAAAAGCGGCGATATGAGGGTGAGCGTTTGCTTCAGTAGGTTTGCCGTGTGTAGCCCAACGCGTATGTCCGATACTCACGCCAAAATCTAGGGAACTAAAATCTTTGCATTTAGATTCTAAATTGCTTAATTTACCCACAGAGCGAAAAGTTTGCAATTCATTTTGACTTAACACCGCAATTCCTGCACTATCATAACCACGATATTCTAGCTCCTTTAAGCCATTTAAAAGAATCTGTTTTTTTTCATCTCGCCCAATATAGCCTACAATACCGCACATTAGCTCTCCTTATAAAATTAATGTATTTTTTGCATATTTTACTATAAAATTATTCACGCATTATCACACGATGAAGAGAATCTATTTGTATTGAGGAGCAAAGTATTTATGAATAAATGGTGTATGTTGTATTTGTCTGTGGGGCTAAGTGGCGTATTTGGAGATTCATTACCCAATCTTATGCCCGAAGAAAACCAAAATAATAAAAAACATTATCTTTTGCTCTATCCACATAAGGCGGTATATATTTTGCCTTTTTATCATAGTTTGAGCGAACCTACTCCTAGTGAATCTGGTTTGCCAAATAAAGATACAGAAACTAAATTTCAATTTAGCTTTAAGCTTGCTGTGTTTAATGAGCTTTTCTCACCTTATGGATATTTTTATTTTGGTTATACGCAAACAGCGTGGTTTCAAAATTATAATCAAGCAGATTCTCGTCCCTTTAGAGATATAGATTATCAACCTGAATTATTTTATAGTTATGAAGCCCCTATAAGCTTTTTAGGTGGTTCTTTTAAGGATATTTCTTTTGGATATAATCATATCTCAAATGGTGAGAGGGCATTGCGCTCACGCACACAAAATCGTCTTTTGCTCAATATGCGATGGGAATATGACATAGCACCACAAAGTGTATTTGGTATGAGGCTTGGTGCGTGGGTGTATATAGGCAAACATTTAGATGGTTTTATGGCAGATAATCCTGATTTAACTCTTTATCGTGGGTATAATGATATAGGATTGTATTACAAGAGTAATCGTAATTTGCTTGAATTGTATATGCGTCCGCCTATTGCGCGGAGATATTATCCGTATTTTGAGCTAGGTTATACATTGCGCGTAAGCAATAATGTAGGGCTTTATGTCCAATATATAAATGGATATGGGGATAATATGTTTGAATACAAAATGCGCAGCGAACGCATAGGTGTAGGATTCCGATTATGGGACAAATGATATATCTTATAGAAAACTTTTTCTTTACTTGACTTTACAAAAAAAAAAAAAACGATATAATTTTTTTTACTTTTTACAAAAACAGGAGGAAAAAATGAAAGGTTGGTTACGATTGTGTGCTTTTATGTGCTGTATGAGTTTAGGAGTTTTTGCCGATGAGCAGGAGCGTGAAGTAGGAGAAGAGGTAAGCGGGACAGAATACCAAAAAGCAAAGGAAATAATTGCAAAACATCACAAAGTGGTGAATGCAAAGAGTGCAGATGAAAAAACAGGAATCCTTATAGGTATGAGTATCGGGGGAGGTTTGCCTTATAGTGGAAAAGAAACAGCGGGTGATAGTATCAGTTCAGCAGTTGTATCAGCAGGCATTATGGGAGGTTATCAGAAATTCTTTAGCCCACATTCAGGCATTCGCGCTTATGTGAGTTTGCATTCAGGCAAAGGATTTGCTTCATCAAAAGGAACTAATGATACTCCAGTAAAGCAAAGTTTTACAATGTTATCTCTTAATATTGATGGAATGGTGGGTATGAGCATTGGAGAAGATAAGACAAAAAGTCTTGGACTTATTGGAGGGCTTGGATATGCAGCACTTTCTTATGATGATAATTTCTCTGGGCTTGATGGTTCTAAGTCTGGCGCAGTGGTTAATGTAGGAGTATTTTTCAGTGCAGGCAAACATCGCTTTGAGGCACTTGCAAAAATTTTGCCACTAGATTATGTCAATATGCAAAATGATGCAGGCAAAACATCTCTTACAAATGTTTTAGGAACGCTCGGCTATTCTTATGTCTTTTAAGATAAAGCAACTCTTTTGCTTTAATGATTGAGAATCTCAAGTAGATTCTCAATATATTCTTACATTTTTAGCTTCATTTTTTATTTTTTAACAAAAAAATAAAATTACATATTGTATTTGTTACTTTTTGTATCTTTTATAAAATGCTTATGACAAGGGCTTTAGAGCAGTTTTGGCCCATAAGATTCTCTAAAAGTTTTAACAAAAAAATAAAATTACATATTGTATTTATAAATTTTATGCGAAAATACAAAAATTTATTTCAAAGGAGATATGATGAGTAGCATTTTAGGATTTCCTCGTATTGGGAAAAATAGAGAGTTAAAAAAAGCACTAGAGAGCTTTTGGAGTGGGAAGTGTAGTAGCCAAGAATTACAAAACGTAGCAAAAAACTTAAGAGCAAAGCATTGGGAGATACAAAAAGGACTTGATTATGTGTGTGTGAATGATTTTAGCCTCTATGATAATGTATTGGATTTAGCTTATGCGCTTAATGCAAAGCCGCAGAGATTCAAGGATTTAGAGGGCTTAGAGGGGTATTTTGCAATGGCAAGAGGACACAGACAAGGTGTAGCTTGTGAGATGACAAAATGGTTTAATACAAATTATCATTATGTAGTGCCAGAATTGAGTGATGATGACGACTACAAAGCAAATATAGAACATATTAAAGTGCAATATAATGAAGCCTTAAGCTTAGGGTATAAGCCTAAAATATCACTCATTGGGCTTTTTACCTTTTTTGGGTTAAGCAAGATTGTTAAAGGTGATGCGGGGGCGATATTTAATAAATTAAAAAGTGCATATATGGATTTAATAGATGAGGTTTCAGCACTTGGTAATGAAGTAGTGGTAGAATTTAGTGAGCCTATTTTTGCACTTGGACTTAAGGATAATGAGGAACTTTTTACATCTTTGCGTTGCATTTATGATAGGTCTGCGCTAGAGTGTGTCTATAATGAAATAAGCAAAAAGGGCATTAAAGCCATTGTAAGCACATTTTTTGAGCATAGCAATGAACTCAGCGAGATTTTGCTACAAACAGATATTTATGGCATTGGATTAGATTTTATTTATGGCGAAAAAAATAAGCAATCTTTAGAACTTATTGCCAAAAGCAACAAAGTGCTCTACGCTGGGGTAATAGATGGGCGTAATATTTGGGTAGCGGATATAGAATCTAAACTTGCTCTTTTAGAGCATATAGCGACATTTATCCCTAAAGAGCGCATTGTGGTGAGCAGTTCTTGCTCACTTTTGCATTTACCTTTTAGCAAAGAGGGCGAGGATAAAATAGATTCTCAAATCCTCTCTTGGCTTTCTTTCGCACAGGAAAAAATTAAAGAACTGAGCGTTTTGGAGAGCATCTTTAAGGGGCATTCAGATAGTGCAAATCTTGCCTTTTTGCAAGAAAATAAAACGATCAATGCTGCGCGTAAAAATTCTGATAAAACAAATAACAAGGCTGTGCGAGAGCGCGTCTTTAAGCATACACAAAAGGAACGAAGTCTGCCCTTTGCACAACGAATCAAGATTCAAAAAGAGCAGTTTAACTTCCCTATTTTGCCTACAACCACGATTGGCTCATTTCCTCAAACGCCAGAGCTTAGGGCATTGCGCCTTAATTACAAAAAGGGGCAGATAAGCAAGGCACAATATGAAGAAGGCATAAAAGATTACATTAGAGATTGTGTGAGATTCCAAGAAGAAATTGGCATTGATGTGCTTGTGCATGGAGAGCCAGAGCGAAATGATATGGTGGAGTATTTTGGAGAGCAGTTAGACGGGTTTGTGTTTAGCTCTAATGCGTGGGTGCAAAGCTATGGCAGTCGCTGCGTAAAGCCACCGATTATTTTTGGTGATGTGGCGCGTCCAAAGCCTATGACATTAGAGTGGAGTAAATTTGCTCAAAGCCTCACACAAAAGGTGATGAAAGGAATGCTCACAGGTCCTGTAACAATTTTAAATTGGAGTTTTGTGCGCGATGATTTAGAGCGTTGTGAGGTGTGCAAGCAAATAGCTTTAGCCATTGCTGATGAAATTGATGATTTGCAAAAGGGCGGGATTAAAATCATTCAAGTTGATGAAGCCGCATTTAAAGAGGGTTACCCATTGCGGAGTGAAAACATCAAGGCTTATGAGAGTTGGGCATTAGAATGCTTTAAGATTTCTACCGCAGTGGCACTTCCTCAAACGCAGATTCACACGCATATGTGTTATAGCGAGTTTAATGATATTATCAAAACTATTGAAGCCCTTGATGCTGATGTGATAAGTATTGAAACAGCAAGAAGCGGAAATGAGCTGTTAAAAGTCTTTAAGCAAGTGGGCTACACTAATGAAGTAGGACCGGGCGTATATGATATACATAGCCCTAGAATCCCAAGTGTGGAGGAACTTAAGGTGCAAATTAAAGCATTGCTTGAAGTCCTGCCCAAAGAGCAGCTATGGATTAACCCAGATTGTGGGCTTAAAACGCGCAAATGGGAAGAAGTCAAGCCAAGTCTGAAAAACATTGTAGAAGCTGTGAAGAGTGTGCGAGAGTCTTTATAGAAATGCAAAAAGATTCTATGATAATGGGGAATGGATATGTGTAACATAGAATCTCTTATGGGCAAACTCCACTCTATACAGCCTTTTTTGAGCGTAGAGATTGCTCCGAGCATAAGTGGTAGGCTTGATGAGAATCTACTCGCGGATTTAAAGAATCTAAGCGGCGTTGATTGTTTTGTTTGCACAGATTCGCCTTTAGCGCGTTTTAAACCCTCATCAATTTTAAGCTCTCTGAAGTTTCAAAACGCGCTCCAAAAACCTGTGATTTGCACAATTTCAATGAGGGATAGAAATTCTATCGCTTTGTGTGGTGATATTTTAAGTGTAAATGAATTAGGGTTGCGCACTTTTCTTACGCTCACAGGCGATAGCATTAAAAATGGAGATTGCCCTGAAACAAAAGGTGTGTTTGAGGATAATTCTCTTAAACTTGCCCATATCATTGATGAGCTAAATGCGGGCAGGGCGCTTAATGGTAAGCCTTTAAAAGAAAATGTGCAAAGAATCTATAATTTTCAAGTCATCAATGCGTATGCAAATAATCCTCAATCACTCAAAAATAAAATGCGCAAAAAACTAAGCACTTATGAGATTCACGCGCTTTTTACACAGCCGGTATATTCTCTTAGTGCGGCAGAATTTTTGCTCCAAAGTCTTGAGGAGATTCAAAGTGAATGTAATGTCAAAAGCGCGCTTGTACTTGGATTTTTCCCTGTGTTAAGCTACAAAACTGCACTTTTTTTGCGCGATAAGCTGCCGGGCGTGTATATACCCAATGAATGGGTGCAAAAGCTAGAGAGCGCCCATAATAAGGGTAAAGATGAGGAAAATAAAGTAGGGTTAGAGATTTCTTATTCTTTGTTTATGGAGCTTAAAAGTGTGCATAATAAATTTCACTTTATGAGCGCAAATAAGCCAAGTTTGGTAAAGGAATTTGCATAATTTTCATTCCTCATTGATTTATGATATTTTCAAAGATTTGCTTTATAATGGCATTTTAGAAAAGTCTAAAGGAGATTTATGCGAAGTGATATTGTAAAAAAGGGCTACACAAAAGCTCCTCATAGAAGTTTGTTGCGTGCCACAGGGCTCAAAGATGAAGATTTCAATAAACCTTTTATCGGCATTGCAAATAGTTATATTGACATTATTCCGGGGCATTTTTTTCTCAATCGCTATGCGCAGATTATCAAAGAGGAGATTCGCGCTGCGGGTGGCGTGCCTTTTGAGTTTAACACAATCGGCGTAGATGATGGTATCGCAATGGGGCATAGCGGTATGCTTTATTCTCTGCCAAGTCGGGAGCTGATTGCCGATAGCATTGAAACAATGATGAACGCGCATAGTTTGGACGCGATGATTTGTATCCCAAATTGCGATAAAATCGTGCCCGGAATGCTTATGGGTGCGTTGCGTGTGAATGTGCCAACTATTTTTGTGAGCGGTGGTCCTATGAAAGCCGGGAAGCTAGAAGATGGCACGATTTTGGATTTAAACTCTGCTTTTGAGGCGGTGGGAGCTTACGCAGAGGGAAAGATTGATGAGCAGAGGCTACACGAGATAGAATGCAACGCTTGTCCGGGCGGTGGGAGTTGTAGTGGAATGTTTACTGCAAACTCTATGAACACGCTTTGCGAGGCTATGGGGGTTGCATTGCCGGGTAATGGCACGATTTTAGCCCTCACAAAAGAGCGCGAAGAACTCTTGCGCACAGCAGCGCGTAGAATCGTAGAGATTGCGCTAGATGAGCGCAAAAGTGAGCAGTTTAGATTCCGCAATATTTTGAACAAAAAAGCAGTGCATAATGCCTTTGTCGTGGATATGGCAATGGGAGGCAGCACGAATACGATTTTGCATATGTTAGCTATTGCCAAAGAAGCGGAGGTAGATTTTAATTTGGATTCTATCAATGCGATTGCCTCTCAAGTGGCACATATTGCTAAAATCGCCCCAGCGTTAAGCACCATTCATATGGAGGATATTAATCGCGCAGGGGGCGTAAGCGCAGTAATGAATGAAGTTGCTAAAAGGCATTCAGTATTGAGTGATAAATGCGGGAATCCACGCTCTGATTTTCAGTCATTTGCCTCTAGCAAACTTCCTCAATCATCGCTTGATAACCCACATTTCTCATCTCAATCCTTAGAATGCCAAAATGCAGATTCTAGCCCTGCGCATACTAAAATTTCAGAATCACATAACACAAACGCAACAAAGCCAACGCAAGATTCTATTTTACACCTTGACGCACTCACGATTACAGGCGAGACTTTAGGAGAGCGCATTAAAAATGCAGAGATTACAGATTGCGAAGTTATCCGACATAATGACAACGCCTACTCGCAAGTGGGTGGGCTTAAGATTCTCTATGGCAATCTAGCCCAAGAGGGCGCAGTGCTTAAAGTCGCCGCAGTGGCGGAATCTATGAAAGAGTTTGAGGGCAGTGCAGTGTGCTTTAACTCTCAAGATGAGGCAATTAAAGGCATTGCAGGAGGCAAGGTAAAGGCGGGAAATGTCGTAGTAATCCGCTATGAGGGACCAAAGGGAGGACCCGGAATGCAAGAAATGCTCACCCCAACAAGTCTTATTATGGGAATGGGATTAGGCGAATCTGTCGCACTCATCACTGATGGACGCTTTAGTGGGGCGACAAGGGGAGGCTGTATCGGGCATATTAGCCCAGAGGCTGCAGAGGGAGGGCTGATTGCGCTTATTGAAGATGGGGATAAAATCGCCATTTCGGTTTCAAAAGGCACACTAGAATTGCTTGTGGATTCCAAAACCTTAGAATCTCGCCGCGCCAAATGGACACCGATAAAAAAAGAAATACAAAGCAAATGGCTCAAGCGATATTCCTTGCTTGTGAGCAATGCGGCAAATGGCGCAGTATTAAAAACGGAGCTGTGAATGAAAGAAGCGGATTTTGAGGTGCTTATTTGCCTTAAAAGCCTTGATAGCAAACTTTTTCCAACAATGATACGCTATGTAGAAACCAATATCAAGCCAAAAGGCATAACGCTTATCACTCATAGAGAGAGTATCGCGCAGTATAAGCAAAGCTATCCTCATATTTGTTTTATTGATGAGGATTGTGTTTATCCCAAGCTGACATTTGGTGCTGTGCAAGAGAAGCTCTCATCACTTGGCTGTGCGCTCAATCGTGCAGGTTGGTATTTACAACAATTCTTAAAAATGGCTTATTCTGCGCATCAGCACTCTGCTGCTTCAAGCAGCGGGGGGGGGGGGGCATTATCTCATTTGGGACGCGGATTGTATCCCTTTAAGAGATTTAAGCTTTTTTAACACTAAGGCTCAAGTCTTCATTGAAAAAACCAAAAAGTTCCACAAGCCCTATTTTGATACATTGGATAGTCTTAAAATCCCTATGAGCAAAAGCGTGTATCTACACAAAGCCGCGCCTTTTAGCTTTATCACTGAAAATATGATGATAGAATCCTCTGTGATGAATGAGCTTATTTCTCTCATAGAACAGAGGCATCATAAGGCATTTTGGGAGGCGATTTTAGAGCATATTAATCCCCTAGATTTGCCACACTCTGGCTTTAGTGAATATGAAAGCTATGGAAATTTTGTATATGCGAAATACCCCCATTCATTTGAAATCATCACGCGCAAAAGAGATAGATTTGCTAAAAGGCTTGTTGGTGAAGCGCCAAGTGAGGCATTACTCAAGTGGTATGCGAGAGATTATGAAGTTATAAGCATAGAATCGTGGGATAAAACAAGCTTTTTGTATCCATTCATTCAAAGATATACAATCTTTAGAATCTTCCCGCCACGATTCTATAAAGTCCTTTTAGCCCTCTTTGAGAGAATCCGATAGGGTGCGGAGTTCGTTAATGAGCGGGCTAATGACATAATTCCGGTGGTAACCTAAATCATTTAGTTCTCATTCCAATGCTCCCCAACTCTCAAAGTATCGTGCTTTTTCTATCATTTTTTCAGGCAGTTTAATCCCCGCTTCTGTGAGCAAATCTAAACACTCTTTGTATAACATCTCCCATTCTCTTTCTTTCTTGTATTTCTCATACTCCTTGATTATTTCTTGTTCCTCCAAATATTCCTTATACTCCGCCACTAATTTATCAATCTCCTCTTGCTCCACTATTAGCTCTGTGGGATTTTCTTCTTGTTGTGTGAGTTCTTTTTCATATTTTTTCTCATACACCGCTTTAAATGTGAAATCCTCTGGCAACATATCAAGGATTTTTTGAAGTTCTTTGTTATTCATTGTATTCCTTTAGAATGCTAAGCAACCCAATCTACATAGATTTTGGGCAACTTAGCAAGATGAGATTCTATGCACTAAATTTTGCGAGTTTAGAATCTGCGCCTTTGTCTAAATCCGCTTTGATTTTAGCATTGATTTTATCTACAAACTCTCTATTTTCCTCAAAGAAGTCTAAAAACTCTTGTGGATTGAAAAATATATCATCAGTATAGTGATAGGATTTAAGCCCAACGCAGAGATTATTATTGCTTGTCGTATTGGGATCGAAATCATTCTCTTTTAATCCTGTAATTTCTTGTAGCACAGGTAAAAGTTCTGTTGTTTTATTTGTGTCGTGTTTAAAAAGATAGATACAAAACTCCCTAATACGCTTTTTTCCTTTTGTATTTATCTCAGCAGCAAAGGTAAAACTTAGCTCACACTTATCCAACTCACTTACCCACGCACAAAAATAATCAGCACCATATTTAGTAGTATATTTCTCCCTATATTTTTCCTTTATTGCCCTGTCAATAAGCCCAAAAGTCGCCTCCATTACAGAATCTTGATTTTTACATAGCTCTAGTGCTGTCGTGTGAAGATTCTCATTATCCATAAAAAATGCTGCCATACTCATCGTATTCTCCTTTTTTCTTACTACGCGTTCAACTACATCTTTGTAGCACTCTATTGCCATTTTGAGATTTGCGATATTACTAATCTCACGCATACACTTATCAAGCCATTGCAAAATATGCGTTTCATAGCTGATTTGCCTATATGCCACTTTCCCTTTGCTAGATTCCAAAAAATCACCTTGAATCTCCCATTTTATGCCATTGTGCGAAAGGGAGCAGACATTGGGTTGCCAATTATGCGGGGTAAGATACACAACAGCGATATTGTCATAAATTTTGCTTTGTAAATCCACACTTTCAGAATCCGCCTCATCATCACACAATTTTTGAGCGATTGTATCAATATACCTCGCAATCTGCCCCTCTTGGTCACCACTCCCAATTTTATTTTCAATGATGATATGCTTTTGCCCATTGGTGATATGAATATCAATATTTTTTCTCTCCTTGCTCACATTGGCATTTTTTATGTCGCTAAAAAAACTTTTAAGCGAGAGAGATTCTAAAAAAAGTTCCAAAAACAGCTCATCTTGGCAATGCTCACCTCTAGGATGAAGTAAAGCATAAAGAAACCCGCTGTGCATATTTACCTCATCATTTTGCTTTTGCACACAAAGCAAAGGGTTGAAGTCATTTTCACCGCGCTTTTTGCGCTCATTGACACGCTTTTGCCAAAGTGCGAAGTTTTCACACAATTCGCGCAATTTTGTCTCATCAGTTTGCATTCTGTCTCCTTATTTTATTTTGCTGCGTCTTATATATCCACTAAGAATAACGCGCAGTTGCAATGATAGTTTAATCAAAAAAAAAAAAAACGCAAGTTTAACATTCCCTATAAATATAAATATATTTTGTTCCCTTGCCTGTATTTGGCGTTACTTTTGTGAGCTGTCCTTGCGTGTCAAAGTGAAATCGCTGCTCTTTATAGTATAGGATATAGCCCCAAATATCATCACGCAATGCTAATGCGCCTTGATTGCGCTCATAATGCCCCCTCACAAGTGCACCCACTCTGTCTAGAATCTCGTGCAGTGTGAGTTCCTTTTCTCCCAAGTCTGCGTGGAGAGGAAGAAAAGATTCCATTCCTATTCTTTTAAGCTGTTTATAATCGCTATCTTCATTTATATCTTTGCAAATGACTTCAATATGATGTTTGCTCACTTCTTTCCATATATTGAGTGCTGTTTCCTCCTCTGTTATGTGGCGCAAAATCTCCGCAAAAATAAAGGGCGAATAGCTCTCACTCACAAGCTTTTGAATCCGCAAGAAAACCTCCTTTGCTGTATAAACTTTGTCATACACATAGCTTTGCAGAAAGTTTTTCAAGCTACTTGATTTGACAAAGCATTGCAGGGCAGCTTGTGCTTTTTGCACATTTGCATAGCCTAGAATCTTCGCCCTTTGATTTTGGGACTGCAAACTAGAATCTTCAAGCTGCTTGGCAATAGACGCTTTAAGAGTGGAGAAAAACTCATCGCAAGAGGGGATTTGCACTTGGGGCTTTGGCACATCTACATAAATCTTGCCCACACTCTCTACACTATGCCACAAAAAAGTATCTCGCAGATAACCTCGCATAGAATCTCTAAATCCAATATGGATGTTTGTGATACTGCCCTCTCTGCTAAATAGAGTAGAATATGCTTCCTCTGCATAGAGTTGCACAACATCAGTTTCTAGATTCCACACGCTAGGCGGGATAGGAATGTCCCACTTGATTCTTGCAAAGGCGCGTGAAGTGCTAAGACAAGCTCGAACAACCATAGCTCCGCTATAACCGGTATGCCAACCTCCATATGTAGGTATATATCTATAACGCACGAGATTCTGTGCGGGTGTGAGCTTAAAATCTCGCTCCAAAAAATAAGCGCGTAGCCTAAAAGATTCTTTTGCGCAATCTCCACACGCTAAATCCACGCTTTTGGCATTTTCATAGATTGTGATAAGCCGCTCTGCAAAGCTTTTAAGCGTTATTTTACCCTCTCTAATGCCCTGCCATTGCATACTACAATCAATCCTACGAGGTTCAATAAATGAATCTTTCCTTGCAATCTCTTGAATCCACACTCCCTCGCTGCTAAACATACCAAATGATTCTATACCTGCTTTGTGCGCAATTGCATAGAGCTTGGAGTGAAAATCTTTTTGAGCTTGATTCATATCAGCACAGGAATTAAAATCAGCCGCTATGAGATAATACAGCTTACCATTTTCTAGCTCATCAAAATCTATCCTCGCATATTTACCAAACTTTTTGAGTATGGATTCTATATTGAGATTTTCTCTATTTGACTTTGTGCTTTCTGCCTGTAAGCCGATGTATTCACAAGTAGCACTATCGCTATTAAAGGCAAAGCAGAGATTATAAAGCTCTAAGCCTAGCAGTTTGTGTCGCTGCATATTTTTGTATCCTAAAAGGAGCGTAAAAAGCTCCTCATCACTTAGTATCTCTTGCTCTTTAAGTTCGCGCGGCAACTCTTTATAAGATTCGCCTGATAAGAAAGTATTGATAAGCGATTCTTTTTGCTCCGCACTCACTTCATTTGATTTGATATGTGCGGATATGAGATAGAAATACACTTTCTTTGAGTTTGCTCCAAAATGTGTGAAAAATTGCACGAGCTTGTCTTTATTAATCCTTGTTTGTAATACGTGGTTCATTTTCACTCCTGTGTTTTTAAGCTATACTCCAAGTAAAGTTATAACAAAGTGTTTTGACAACATTGTGGGATTTTAAAATCCCATTCTTTTGCTCTTTTGAGAATCTTTGAGTGCGGATTCGGCATAGAGCCTCTCAAGTAGCATTTCGCAATGACTTGGTGGGTTAAATCTTGCTTCCCTGACAATGAGCGCAAAATCGCCAAAGCAGATATTGCTAAGTCGTGCAAAATCTTGCCTGTGAGTTTTTACAAACTCTTGCGTATCGTTTAAGCCCAAATAATGCGCATACATTAAAAAAGCCTTTTCTAAACGCACCACATCAAGGCTTTTAAAGCTAATTTTCATATCAAATCTCCGAATACTTGCGGTATCTAATGTGTCTAAAAAGTTTGTTGTCGCAAGGAAAATGCCCTCAAAGGATTCCATTTGAGTAAGCATTTCATTGACTTGTGTTATCTCCCAGCTTCTTTGCGCATCGCTTCTATCCTGCAAGAAACTATCCACCTCATCAAAGACTAAGATTGCTTTTTGCTCCCTTGCTTCCCTAAAGGCTTGAGCGATATTTTTTTCAGTGCCACCTACCCACATTGAGAGCAAATCGCTACCTTTTTTGCAGATAATGTCCTTTTTTAATTCCTTTGCTAAAGCCTTTGTGTATTCACTTTTGCCACTTCCGGGTGCGCCATAGAGGAGGATTCTTGCTCCACATTGTGCGTTTTTTATCCCCTCACTTATCTTTTTTACATCAATATCCGCATTGATTAATCCCATATCATAGGGCAATTCATTGCTCTTTTGTAACACAATCTCTTTTTTATCTTGCAGCTTCAAATGCTCGTTAATCACTTTTAATGCACTTTGCTCTGCTTTGTTTTTGGGAGCAGTTTTAGCCGCCTTTAGCGCATTTAAGAGAATGCCTGTGGAGAGATTGTTTTGCGCCATTTTTTCTATAAGCTTAGAATCTAGCTGACATTTATGCGTCTTAAGGGTGGATTCTATCAGTTGGATTTGCTTTTGTTTTGGCGGGATTTTTATCTCTAGCACAATACCAAATCGCCTCAAAAGTGCCGGGTCAATATCGCAGCTATTGCTTAAAAAAATACTTGGCACTTTGATAGATTCTATCATTTCATTGAGCAATCCTTTTTGTAAAGAATCTGCATTGTGGGAGAAATGTCTCCAAGAATAATCTGCAAAAATATCCTCGCATTCATCAAAAAGCACGATATGGTTTTTGCTATTAAGGAGATTCTGCGCAAGGATAAATCGTTGAATATTGCTTGACTTATATTGTTTTTCATCTAAAGATTTAGAAATCTTAAATAATTCTTTTTGCAGTGTTTTTGCCAAAAGGGAGGCAATCTCATTTTTGCCTACTCCGGGTGAGCCATAGAGATAGATACTAGGATTCTTTGCTTTTTTGAAATAGTTTAAAAGCAAAGTGATGTCCTCTTGCATAAAGTCAAAATCTGCCAAATGCAGTTTGGTAGGCTTCACAAGTGAAGTGATATTGTGAAGCACATTGCGCTTTGTCAGTGGCTTTTCAAAAAACTCTTTTGCAAAATCGCTTATCTCAAATCCAGTGTAATTATCTTTTTCTAAGAATTTAAGCTTTCTTAAAGGCGCATTTTCACTTAAAATCTCACGCATTTTGTGTTCTCTCACATTAAAAAATGAGGATATAATTTTTATCCAATTTTTTAAAGTGGCTTTTTTAAAAAATCTTTGGAAACCCATTTCATCAAAAATATAATAAAAATACAAAACTTCTACCTCTAAGGGTTTGAGGTGTAAATATGTTTGCAAAAATGTCATATTTGCTTTTATAAATGGCTCAAATGTAAAATGATGATAATGTTTTTGCAAAATGGGCAAAATGATTTTAAATTTATCGAATCTATCTCCTTCGCAGTCTTCTATATCTTTAGCAAAATTAAGCTCAAATAAATCAAAGTAGTAACCTCTTTCTATTAAATGCAGCATAGTGGAAGCGATATGCGTAAAGATGACTTTTGCATTATGCGCTTGCTTTGTATCACAGCTTGCATCAAAGGGGAGAATTTCTTTTAACAATGCTTCTTTTTCTTGTGCGTTTAAACTTGCTCCATTTTTATATTTTCTCATAGGCACTCCTTTTTGGCAAAATACGATGAAGTTGTAACACATTCAAAGGACAGGGCTATGTCCAAAAAATAAAATTGCACTATAATGTCAAAAAATAAAGGGGCAAGATGAAGATAAAACATTATGATGTGCTAAGCCATAGAATCGCCACGATTTTGAAACTTTTAGCAGAGAGTGAGAGCATAGAGGTTGCTAAGCTATGTGCAGAGTTTAATGTGAGTGAAAAAACGATTGGGCGGGATATTAAACGCATTAATGACCCAAATATTACGCTTAAAAAGGGTAAAATCACAATGCAGCACACGCAAACTCCCTACAACACGCAAGAGCAAATCGCACTTTTTGTCCTACAAAATATCGCTAAGGATTTAGGCGGAGAGGTTGGGCGCAATGCTGCGGCACTTTTGGATAAATTAAACACTCCAAAGCCAGAATCTGCGCACAATGTGTTTTTTACCAAAACTTTGCTTGATGATATAAGCGTGAGTGCGCAAGAGCTGCATACTTTGCAACATTGCATTACGCATAAACAAATGATTTCTTGCCTCTTTCATCATAAAAGTAGAATCTTAGCACCTTTAAAAATTGTCGCTTTTGATGGAGAATGGTATCTCTTTGCGCTAGAATATACTGATAAAAAGGCGCAAAAGAGTAAAAAGGCAGATGAGCTAGGTTTGCTTAAACGATTTTATCTCAATGATATAAATGCAATAGAATCTCTGCAAACGCCCTTTAATGCAGATGATAATATGTTAGATTCTATTGATGGAGCGATTAATGCGTGGTTTCACCCAGATAATGAAAAAATCTTCGTGCGCTTATGGGTGGATAAAAAGGTGGCAAAGTATTTTAAACGCAAAAAGATAACATCAAAAGCGCAGGTTTTTGTGCAAAATGATGGCAGTGTGATGATAGAGCTACATATCACGCATTTCTTGGAGATTAGCGGGGAGGTGCTAAGGTGGATTCCCTATGTGGTGGTGCTAGAGCCAAAGGCATTAAGAGAATCCATCAGGCAAAGTGTAAAAGAATATATAAAAAAACTAGATTCCATAGAGTAAATACCTTGCTTGTGGCAAAGGGAATGTGCAAGAGCCATAATGGTAACATTATGACTTGCAATCCAAGAATAGTGCGATTGGCTTTTTGATTGATTTTTATCAAAGTGTGTTAAATAAATCCGTTGAAAGGTATCGTTCCGCTGTATCATTGAGCATTGTAAGCACTTTTTTGTTTGGATTGCTTTTTGCAATCTTTTGTGCAATAGCGACATTTGCTCCGCTAGATATGCCAACCATTACGCCGATTTTGCCCAAATCTTGCGCCATTTTGATAGCAACTTCATTTTCTACAATTTCAATAGCATCTATCACATCGCGATTAAGGATTTTGGGGATAAAGTTCGCACCAATGCCTTGAATCTTGTGTGGTCCTGCTTGTCCTTTGCTAAGCAGTGGTGAGGCGGCAGGTTCTACGCCTATGATTTGAATATGTGGAATCTTCTCTTTGAGCACCTCACCTACACCGCTGATTGTCCCGCCTGTGCCAAATCCTGCGACAAAATAATCTAATTTGCCCTCAAAGCTTTTATAAATCTCTAGTGCAGTTGTGCGTTTGTGCATTTCCTTATTCGCTAGATTCTCAAATTGACTTGGCATAAAAGCATTTGGTGTGGAATCTAAAATCTCTTGAGCCTTATCAAGCGCACCTTTCATACCTTCACTTGGTGGAGTAAGCACGAGAGTTGCGCCAAAAAATGCTATCATTTTGCGTCTTTCTATACTCATAGATTCGGGCATAGTGATGATGATTTTTAACCCAAGAGAGGCGCAAATCATTGCTAGAGAAATGCCCATATTGCCACTTGTGCATTCTACAATCGTAGTATCTTTGGTGATTTTTCCCTCTTTCATAGCTTGCTCTATCATCGCATAAGCAGGGCGGTCTTTGACAGAATGGCTTGGGTTTAAAAATTCGCATTTGCCATAGAGATTGGGGGCAAATTGTTGGAGATGTAAAATGGGAGTATTACCGATGAGTTCGGTGATATTTTGAGCTATCATTGAAAATCCTTTGTGCGCACTTAAGCGTGAATTTGGTATTTAAAGCTTAGAATGTAGCAATTTTTTTATAAAAAATCAAGGAATGGAATGCACATTTTATTATTTCAGTTTTTTGCTGTGATTTATGCGTTGCAAGGATTTTTATTAAACCCTCAAAGAGAGGATATTTCTTTACACGAAAGTCCTGTAATTGAGCAAGCTATGGAGCAGGAGTTTAGAAGTTGCGTTATGGCGCGTTTGCTTTATCCTAAAAAAGCGGTAGATGATAAGATAGAGGGCGTTGTAGAGATAATGATAAGCTTTAAAAATAGCTATATACAGGCGCAAATTACATCAAGTAGTGGCTATAAAGTCCTTGATATGGCAGCTTTGAGGGCTGTTAAAAAATCAAATGAATGCTTACAAAATCTCTACCAAAAGGATTTTAAGAAAGCAATTTTTTTAATGCCCATAGAATTTAGATTAGCACCAGATTCTAAAAGACAAGATATTCAAGTGCCAAAGATACGCATTTGAGTGCTTTAAGGAGAGAGAATGCACTCTATAACACTGCTTTGCGACCATAATATTACGCAAAAGCCTCGTTCAAGTCGTATGTTGCAGCTTTTGGATATAATAAGGCAAGAGGGAGCTAAGCTCAATCTTAATGTTATTGCCAAAGCCTGTGATAAAAGCGCATTTGAGGCTTTAGGCATAGAATCTCGCCTTTTATGCTTTGAGCGTGATAAATCAAGCAAAGAGCGCACACAGCAAGAAAATGAGCTTATTTTGCAGTATTGTCAAAGTGGTAATTTTGCACCTCTTATTTACACGTCAAATCGCAAGAGTATTCCTCATCTTTTAGAATCTTTGCCACCCCAAGATGTGCTGATTGTAGAGGATATTACCCTTTTGCCCTTTGCACGTGAGTATAAAAAAAATAATCCACAATGTAAGATTCTCATTGATTTGCGTGAATTTTATCCGCTTGAATATGAAAATGATGAAGTGTGGCTGCAAGGATTGGGTCGGTTTTTTGTGTATTTGTGTGAGCAATATCTGCCTTGTGTAGATGTAGCAATAAGCGTGAGTGAAGGATTGTGCGAGCGGTATAAAAGTGATTTTGGCATTGACTGCGAGCTTTTTTATTCCTTGCCACCTTTTTTTGATTATAAACCTAAACCTACCTCAAAGCAAGAAATAAAGATTTTATATCACGGATTTATAAGCCCTGATAGAAGTTCTATGGAGCTTTTAAATCTTGCTCAACATTTGCTTGAAAGCCCTTATAAACTTTATGTTATGGCATTAAGTAATCAAAAGGGTTTCTTAGAATCTTTTCGTATTGGCTCAAGTGAAATCACTTCACTTGAAATATTACCGCCTGTTGCTTTGGGGGAGATTATCCCTGTGAGCGCGAATTATGATATAGGGCTTATTCCCTTTAAGCCTACTACCTTTAATCTCGCGCATTGTATGCCAAATAAACTTTTTGAATATCTGCAAGCGCGATTAGCTATTCTCTCTACACCACTTTATGATGTCCAAAAATTCGTGCAAACGCATTCCTGCGGCGCTATTACACAAGGTTTTGAGAGTGATGATATGGCACAAATGCTTTTTAAACTTCATATTACAGATATTGATAGATACAAGCAAGAAAGCCATAGAGCAGCCCAAAAATGGCATTTAGACTTCAATGTAAAATGCCTAAAGAATCTGCTCTATAAGCTTAATATCAAAGTGGAATAAATTTAGGCGCAACCCCCAAGCTCTTATTTTACAAGAGCTATATCAAGCACTTCTTTAATATCGCTTACTCCGATGATTTTAAGTTTTTTGAGCACTTCTTGGGGAATATCTTTTAAATCACGCTCATAATTTTTTTGTGGAATAAGCGCGGTTTTAATGCCAGCTTTATGTGCGGCGATGAGTTTTTCACGCAAACCACCAATAGGCAGAACATTGCCCCTTAATGTAAGCTCACCTGTCATTGCTACACTTGTATCAATTTTAGAATCTGTAAGGATTGAGGCAATAACACACGCCATAGCAATACCTGCACTTGGACCATCTTTAGGTGTTGCGCCTTCTGGGACGTGAAGATGAATGTCATAGTGCTGATAAATAGATGTTTTTGCATTATGCTTTAATATTTTTTTATCAAGCAGGACTTTTATCACAGAGTGTGCGATATGTGCAGATTCTTTCATTACATCGCCTAAGCTTCCTGTGAGCGTAAGTGTGCCTTTACCTTTGATTTTCACTGCTTCAATTTTAAGCACATCACCACCCACACTTGTCCAAGCTAATCCATTGACAATACCAACTATATTTTTTTTGTCTGTGGGAGAAATTTCAAATACAATCTTATCAAGGAATTGCTCTATATTCTGCGGTGTGAGCGTGATAGACTTTTCACCTTTTAAGATAAGAGTTGCCACTTTACGCATAATTTGTGCGATATTATGTCGTAGATTGCGCACACCTGCTTCGCGTGTGTATTTTTCAATAATAAGTTTAAGTGTGGGCGTAGAGATTTTAAGTTCTTGTGGCTTTAAGCCGTGTTTTTCTAATTCTTGGGGAATCAAATATTTTTTGGCAATTTCAAATTTTTCCTGCGGCGTATAAGAAGATACAGAGATAAACTCCATTCTATCGCGCAGTGGTGCAGGGATAGTAGAAATATCATTTGCGGTGGCAATAAAAATAACTTGTGAGAGATCAATGTCAAAATTTGTATAATAATCTCTAAAAGCGTGATTTTGCTCTGGGTCTAAAATCTCAAGCAGCACGCTTGTAGGGTCGCCTCTATAACTCCTGCCGACTTTATCAATCTCATCAAGCACAATGACTGGATTCATTTCTTTTGCTTCAATAAGCCCTTGTGTAATGCGTCCGGGCATTGCTCCAATATAAGTGCGGCGATGCCCTCGCAATTCATTAACATCTTCTAATCCTCCAAGTGCAATACGCACAAGCTCACGCTTAATGGCTTTTGCAATAGAGTTTGCAAGGCTTGTTTTACCCACGCCCGGTGGTCCATAGAAACATAAAATAGTGCCTTTTTCATATTTATCTGTATTTTCACCCTTAGGCTTTCTGCCTCGTTTTGATTGAGATAGTCCTTGTGTGTTGTGTGTGCGTTGCGCTATTAGCTCTTTTACTGCGAAATATTCTACAATGCGCTCCTTTGGCTTTTGTAATGAATAATGGTCAATATCAAGCTGCTTGGCGACATTTTCAATGGAGAGTTTTTGATTAGCATATTGCCCAAATGGAATCTCAAGCACCCATTCAACATAGTTTTGTAAAATATTTGCATCACCGCTATCTTGGTGCATACGAGAGAGGCGTTTGATTTGCTTTTGCACTTCTTTGAAAGCATTTTCGCTCATATAAGGTTTGAGACTATTAAGCTTTTGTATATATTGCTCCATTTCTTCATCACGAGTATTATCTGCTCCAAGTTCTTTTTGAATCTGTTTTAATTGTTCTTTGAGAAAATACTCTTTATTGACTTGCTCCATTTTATTATGAACTTTGTTTTTAATCTCTTTTTGGAGCTTTTGAGCCTCTATCTCTTCAATGACATATTCAATTAAGCCTAATACTCGCTCTTCTACATCATCTTTGGCAAAAAGTGTGTAGGCTTGTTCTGTGGAGAGGCGCATAGCTGAAGCGATTAAATCCACAATACGATTTGGTTCGTGATTTTCATCTATGCTTTTAAGCAAATCAGGCGGAAAATGTCCATCAAGATTAGCAAGATGACGCACTTTTTCGCGTAGCACTTGCAAGAGAGCACTCATTTTGTCATTTTCATATTCTTTATAAGCAATCAAATCTACTTCTACTTGTATAGGTTCTTTAGGAGTTTGAATCACTTGAAGTATCTTACCACGATATAAGCCTTTAAAAAGCAATTTTACTCGCCCATCAGGGAGGGCGACTTTGCGCATAATTGAACCAATGACGCCGACATTGTAGAATGTTTGATTCTCATCATTGCGTATAGAGCTAATAAATACAAGACTATTGCCTTTCATAGCTTTATCCGCGGCTTTGATGTTGTTTTCATCGCTAATAAAAAGTGGTGCAATCATAAAGGGATAAATAAAAAGTTCATCTTCAACAATTAAAGGCATAAGTATGGGAAATTCATTATTTAAAGCATTCATTCTTTACTCCTACCAATTAAAGATTCTTACATACCACGGGATATGCGAGGGCTTGGGTTTAAGATTTGCAAAAAGCTCTTCATCATTGCGACTTAAATATTCTTCTTGCGCTTGTGTTTTGCTTTGTTTTTGATATACACGAGCAATAGAGCGATTAAGTTCAATTTGTCCAAGTTGGAATTTCAAGTCAATATATTCTACATAAGGTGCGTAGCGACTATGAGGATACATTTGCAAAAAAGATTTTGTATCTTCAATGCTTTGAGCCATAAATTCTTGGTCTTTGCTGTAATTTTTAAATCCATAAAAATTAGTCAGAATCTTCAAATAGCGCACATAGTCTTGATTATCAAGAGAAGAGTAACGTTTAAGATATTCATCAAAATAAAAGGCTGCAAGGAGGTATTCATCTTTTTCCATATGGGCTTGTCCAAGTATAAGCATTGCTTCTGGAATGAGTGGAGAATTAATATGCTCACTTTGCAAAGATGAAAAATAACCATCAGCACCTTCAAGATTGCCGAAATTAATCTCTTTGATGATGGCTTCATACCAATAGGCTGCTGATTTATTATACTCAACTTCTTTTTTTGCACAGCCAAAAAACATAAAATATGCAAATAAAAGACACATTAAGGCGTATATTTTCATTAAAAACCTTTAATTTTTGAAAATAAAAATGTATTATACACAATTACATTTTACTATTTAGCATAAAAAATGCGGATTTATGTTATAATCCGCTTATTGAATGTGAATTAGCCTAAAATTTTGGAGCAAAAAGTTATGATTTTTGAAGTCAAATCACCGATTCTAGGTTTTGAGAATGTGGCGAAAATGAAGCTTGAGAAGATTGATGATTTGTTTATGAAGCTTTATAACGCTGAGGGTGAAGTGCCCCATTTTACACTTGTCAATCCGTTTTTGTTGCGAGAATATGAATTTGATGTGCCTGCAAGTATTAAAATTTTACTTGATTTAAGTGATGCAAAGAATCTTCTTATTGCTAATATTATGGTGATTCAGCAGCCTATTGAAAATTCTACAATTAATTTTCTTGCTCCTTTGATTTTTAATTTTGATAATCTTACAATGGCGCAAGTAGTGTTAGATAGTACGCAGTATCCTTTATATAGTTTAAATGAGCCTATCGGTAAATATTATGACAAAGAAGAGGCGCAAAAAGGTGAGCAAGCTGCACCTGTAAGAGATAGCCAAAAAAAATAATGAAAAAAACCCTTATTGTTGTGGGCTATGGTAATATGGCTAAAGCTATTCTTACCAATAATAGTTTTGTTGGGGAATATTATCACCTTATTATTGCCGGTAGGTGTGCTCATAAAGCTTATGATTTTATTACGCAATGCGCTCTTGATGCTTGTGTGTATGAGGCTAGAGTAGAATCTTCATCGGGCAAAAATGTAATTGATATAGAAGGTAAAGATATTTTGTTATGCACTAAACCTGCTGGTTTGGAAAGTTTTGTTTTTCAAGGAAAAGCAAATGGTATATATAGCGTATTAGCAGGGGCAAGTATAGCGATGATACAAAAGCATCTTAGCGCGTCTTTTATGGTGCGACTTATGCCAAATATTGCTGCCAACAGCAAACTTTCAGCCACAGCATTTTATTACCATATATCAGACACCAAAGATTCTGCACAGATACTCTATAACGAAATACGTCCATTTATAGAATCTTTTGGCACAGCTGTGCAGGTAGATAATGAAGCACTTATAGAATCTAGTATTGCTACAAGCGGTAGCTGCATAGCTTTTTTAGCCCTTATAGCTGAATCTCTCATTGATGCGGGTATCTTGGAGGGATTGAATGAACAACAAAGCATAGCATTAGTAAAGCAAACTTTTGTAGGATTTGCTGCAGAGTTGGCTCATAAAAGCCCGAGTGAGCTTAAATATGCTATATCAAGTCCGGGTGGCACAACTATCAGAGGCTTAGCAGTGTTAGAGGAAAGTGGTGTGCGTGGAACATTAATAAAAGCAGCCCATACTGCCACAGAGCACGCACGTAAGGCTATACAAAAATATTCCACACAAGATAATTTAGTGCCTAAAAAGTGCTAAAAGAGTAGCACTATGCAGGTTACACTTCAGGCACAAGATGGTAGAGCAAGAGCACTTAGTCTCAAACTTGCTCATAGTGAAGTGCAAACTCCTGTTTTTATGCCTGTTGGCACACAAGGTTGTGTGAAAGCACTTGATAGTAGGGATATGTCAGAACTTTTAAACGCACAGATTATTCTTGTCAATACTTATCATATGTATTTACGCATAGGCATTGAGCGGCTTAAGAATTTTGGTGGCATTGCTCGTTTTGCTCATTTTGATAGAAGTTATTTAAGCGATAGCGGCGGATTCCAAGCCTTTAGTCTGAATCAAAATGCTAAAGTTACAGATGAGGGCATAATGTTTAAATCTCATATTGATGGTTCTAAGCATTTTTTCTCGCCAGAATATGTGCTTGATATACAATATGCGCTCAATAGTGATATTATGATGGTGCTTGATGATTTGGTAGGCTTGCCTGCAAGTAAGGAGCGCATTGTAGATTCTATTGCGCGGACAAGTGCGTGGGCGCAAAAAAGTCTTCTCTATCATCAATCTCAAAAAGCGCAGGGTTTGGGCTTAAATAATAATCTTTTTGCTATTATTCAAGGTGGGGTAAATAAGCATTTTCGCGCACTTTGTGCTAAGCAGCTTGTGGATATGGGAGATTTTGATGGATTTGCTATTGGGGGTTTAGCAGTGGGTGAGCCAAGTGAGCAAATGTATGAGACAATCAGCTTTACTACGCCACTTATGCCTGTGGATAAACCACGTTATCTTATGGGGGTAGGCACACCAGAAAATATTATAGAATCTATCGCACTTGGCGTGGATATGTTTGATTGTGTGATGCCTACGAGAAATGCGCGTAATGCTACGCTTTTTACACATTTTGGCAAAATAAATATTAAAGCGGCAATTTTTAGCAATGACCAATCGCCCATTGATGAATTGTGTAATTGTTACACTTGCCAACATTTTACGCGTGCATATTTATGCCATCTTTTTCGCTCTCAAGAGATGACTTATCATCGTCTTGCTTCATTGCATAATTTACATTATTATTTAAATCTTATGCGTGAGGCAAGAGAGGCAATTTTACAAGGCACATTTAGTGCTTATCGTTCATCATTTTATGCCTTGCGAGAAATGGAGATACCCAATAATGAATATTAAACAACAACGTTTAGAATCTCTGCTACAAGAAATTTTAAGTGAAGCTCTTTCACAATTAAATGATGTGCAGATTAATACTTTGAGTATCACAGGCGTGAAATGCTCTAAGGGTAAGCAAAGTGCGGAAGTATATATTGAGGGCACAGATATTCCTGCACAGGAGCGTGAAGCTATTTTAGCCCGATTGCATAAGGCACAGGGGATTTTAAAAGAGTATGTTTTAACTTCTACGCAGTGGTTTCGCTCACCAAATTTTAGTTTTAAATTTGATGATAGCCTCCGTTATGCTAATACATTAGATACTATATTTGAGCAAATTGCCAAAAATAGACATCATTAGAGGAGAGAGTATGCTTTCGCAGCACACACAAGTGAGGATTGAACAACTTGCAGCAACATTGGGACTTTATATATATGATATTGATTTTCTTAAAGAAGATAATCGTCCCATTTTGCGTGTGAGCATTACGCGCAAAGCGCCTATGCAAAAGCAAGATTACAGAAATAGCGAGGCGGTAAGCTTACAGGATTGTCAGAATGTAAGTGAATTAATCTCTCCTTTATTAGATGTAGAAGATGAATATCTTAAAGAATACAACCTTGAGGTGAGTTCTCCCGGATTAGAGAGAGTGCTTAAAAAACCTCAACATTATGCTTATTCGCTGGGCGAGAGAGTGAGTATAAAACTTATGGATAAAAGCGTAATTGAGGGCATTTTATATGATGTAGATGAGGCAGGTATAAGCATTGATACGGGCAAAGAAATACTTTCATTTCATTTTGTAGATATTAAAAAAATAAAGGTTATTTTTGAATTCTAGTGATGAATTATTTTTGCATTATTGTTGCACCCTAGCGTGGGAAAGTCAGACTCTTGCTTTGCCTAATCCAAGTGTAGGCGCACTTGTGGTGGATAAGTATGGACAGATTCTCTCTCAAGCAGTGCATCAAATAGCAGGAAGCCCCCACGCGGAAGTTCTTGCAATCCAAGCAGCTTATCGCACTCTAAGTGGCGATGATGAGATTACTCAATTTCATAAAAGTGAGGATATTCATACTTATCTTTTGGCGCATCATAATGGGCTTTTTAAAGAATGCACTTTATATGTGAGTTTAGAACCTTGCAATCATTATGGTAAAACCCCACCTTGCTCACAGCTTTTGTCTTCTCTTGGTTTTTCTAGAGTATGTATTGCCACAAACGATACCCATACTCTTGCAGCAGGAGGGGCGAGCTATTTATCGCAAGCTGGGATTAATGTATGTTATATACAATCCCCTGCATTGCAGCATTTAACGACTAGTCTTCTTATGCCTTTTGAGATTCTAAGGAAAAAAGGACGATTTGCACTTTTTAAACTTGCAATGCGACTTGATGGGAGCTATACGCAAGGACGCATTTCTTCAGATATATCAAGGCAATTTACGCATAATCAACGCAGTGTATGTGATTGGATTTGCATTTCTGGCAATACTTTGCGAAATGATAATCCACAGCTTAATGCGCGTTATGCTACTTTGCCTTATGATAACACACATTTGCCACAAGTTGGGATTATTTCGCGCACTTTGCGTCATTTTGATGAGATAAAATCTTTAGATATTGCATTATCAAAAAATAGAGTGCATTTTATTAATGATATAGCTCATTTTGCATCTTTACAAGGATTCATTGTTGTAGAGGGAGGTTGGGATTTGCTTTGCTCACTTAGAGAATCTATTGATATGATTCTTATTCATCAAGCCTTTACTTGCGATAAGGGTGAATGTCTTGCTCATACACTTAAGGCAAACTTCAAGCTTTTACATACAATGAGGCTTGGAGAGGATATGGCATTATGGCTACACTAAATATTTATCAGCTTGAAAATGGCTATTGTTATAATACAGATAGTCTTATACTAGCCCACTTTGCGAAACCTTTTCTTAAAAAGCATATAAGTCTCCTAGATGTAGGTGCAGGAAGTGGTGTGCTAGGAATGCTATGCAGTAGGGAGATACTCTCTATGGGTGGAAGTATAACACTTCATCTTGTAGAAAAAGATACGATTATGGCGGCTCTTGCACAAAAAAATATAAGTATTTTTAATGGAGTGGTGCATTGTGTAGATTTTATAGATTTTGTTGCGCCTTTTACATTTGATTTTATTATCACTAATCCACCTTTTTACACAAAAGGTGCAGTGCAAGGAAAGAATCAGCGCAAAAATATGGCTCGTCATCAATGTTTTTTGCCATTGCGCCCAATGCTTGAACAAATAAAACGCGCTCTCAAGCCTAATGGTATAATGTGTATGTGTTATGATGCAAGAATGTGTGATGAGGTATTTTATGAATTTAGAGAGTGTGGCATACACATTGATGTAGTGCGTTTTGTGCATTCTCTACCCGATAGAGAATCTACCCTTATGCTTTTAAAGGCTAAGATTCAATCCAAGTCTTCTTTAAGAGTGTTGCCTCCACTTTTTACACATCAAAGCTCACTTCAAAGTGATAATACACTTGAACTTAAAGAGATTTATCAATGGGCACAAACGCAAAGCATTAAAATAAATGAGGAGCAAATACATAGGGTATAATTTTTATTTTACTTAAAGAATATGAGGATTTAGTATGTTATATGGAAAAATTATAGATATAGATTCACAAGCAAACAAAGCACAAGTAGAACAGGATTTAAATAAAAGAATTTTTGATTTTGCTTTTGATTTGTGGGAAGATGAGATAAGTGAATTAAAAAAAGGCGTAGAAGTAGAATTTGTTGTAGAGATGAGGGCTGTTACTAAAATCCATCTTAAGCCCAAACCCGTTGATCCTGACGCAATTCCTGTGAATAAGCCTGCACGTCTATGTATTGAGGAATTTTTTGCTCGTGAAAATGAAATTTTGGGTAAATACAAAGATTTTGTTGCAGGGCATTTAAAACTAGATTTTGTGCGTATGCGACGTTTTTTGCTTACAGCATATAATGATTTATGTGCTATGGACCCTAATGTTGAAAATGATGTGTTAAAAAAGCTCAAACAAGAAATCGCCTATCTTTCTCAAGCGTATGAAAATTACCATAAAAAAACACAATATGCCCTCAATTACGCTTTTGAAACAATATTTCTTGCGCGTCAAGTAGAATATAATAAAACTATTGTGCGTATTGAGGAGATTCAAAGCTCTCTTGCTAATGCTCAAGCCCAAACTAATTCTTTAAGTAGTGCTTTAGCTGCGGGGGAAAAAAGTTTAGGAAAACGTGATGATAAGGGAAGCAAGGAATATACTGAAGTAGAAAAAGAAGTCAAACAAATGCGAAAACGATATGTGGATTTGCTTAATTTTATAGGGAATCAAAAAGATGCGCTTGTGAGTGAAAATGCGCGTATGAAAAATTTTAAAGAGGAGCATTTTGAAAAATTTGCTCAAGTCTATACACCTATGACACAAGATATTAAAACACATTTTCTTGCTCTGCTTGATACAAAAGCCTATGATTTTGATACGACTTTATGGGGCAGGGCAAAATATAGTCAGAGTATCAAACATTTCTTTCGTAATTCGCGTATTGAAGGGAGTTTTAGTTCAAAAACTTTTTTGCGTTATTTTTTGCGTGGGCTTGATAAAACAAAACTCTCTGCGCGTTCAAAAGAGCTTTTTGATTTGTTACATTATTTAGAAACAACTAATCGTAAAAGCCTTATGATTGTGCGTGAAACTATGGTAAATACTCTCAAATATAAAGAAGTGATTGAAAAAATAGATTCAAGCTTGCTTATCACAATAGATAACGACCCGATTAATGCACTTAAAAGTCTTATTCAAAAATCACAAGATATTATTGTTATTGATGAAAAAATCGGTAATGTAAGTGCATTGAGCGTTATTAAAACTTATAAAGAGCTACCAAAGGCGAATCCAAAAATTATTTTTTGTGTTGTTGTGCGGCAGCTTCCACCATCAGAGATTGTTTCTAAGGGCAAGTTTATGGGCGTGGAATTTGTGAATGAGCACAATATGGATATGCTTTATGATTGTATTCGTATGGCATTATAGAATCTATAAGGAGTCTTATAAATGAAAATAACAAAAATCAGCTTTTTCTTTATGTTGGCACTCTATGGGATTATTTTAATCGCATTTGTGCTTCTTTGGATTGTTAAGTTTGTTGATGATCATATATTGCACACCACAGAAACTTATACATCTTACTTAAGATTTGAAGACCCAACGCCTAATGAATATGCTCTGAAAATAGGAAATGAGACTTTTTATTTAGACTTGCAAGATTTAGAACAGATTGAATTGATGGGGTTTTATGTTGAAAAAAGCGCGTGTAAGCCGCTTTCTGCTTATAAAAAAGCTAAAATCCCCGTTGATTCTATGGCTTATATCTTTGAAAATGGTTTTATTCACTCTTGTGGTGAGATAAAAGCAATACCAAGTAAGTTTATAGCAAAGGACAATCAATGATAGAAAAGCTTTTGAATATTTTTGCTGATATAATGTTGGCATTGTCTGTTGTTGTCATTATGTGTATTGTGTTGCTTGCAGCAGTTTTTTCTCTTTCCACAAGCAGTGAAGATGGCTTTAGAGCTACTCATCAAGGACACTATAAAAATGGCAAACGCGAAGGTAAGTGGAGCATATATAATGAATACAGATTAGATAATGGCAATGATGGTAGAGATAAGATAGAGGGCTTTTATGTGCAAGGTTTAAGAGATGGGATATGGAAATTCAAAACGCCTTATAAACAATGTGTGTATGAGTATGATAAGGGGGTTGTGCGAAAGCAGATTTGTAATGGCAGATATGTAATTCGTAGAATCTTTGATGAACGAGGAGAGATGCAAGAAGAGATGATAAAAGAAGGAAAATCAAAAGAAGAGTGCGAACTCTTATGGAATTATTTTGGCTATATATATGGTGCTGCGTGTATATATTGATAGAATCTCAGTTGTTCAATTTCATTCAAATTTCTTAGTTTAAGCTTTTGCGATAAGATAGTGAAAAATGAAAGGATAGTGTATGGAGTATAAACGTGTTTTGGTAAAATTTTCAGGTGAGGCTTTATCGGGAAATAGTGGATTTGGCATTGATGTAAAGATATTAGAGTATATTGCACGCGAGATAAAAAGCCTTGTTGATAATGGCATTGAAGTGGGCATAGTTATTGGCGGTGGTAATATCATAAGAGGTGTGTCCGCCGCACAAGGAGGTATTATTCGCCGCACAAGTGGAGACTATATGGGTATGCTTGCCACAGTTATTAATGCGGTGGCTATGCAAGAGGCTTTGGAGCATTTGGGTGTAGATGTGAGAGTGCAGAGTGCATTAGAGATTAAAGAAGTCTGTGAGAGTTATATTTACCGCCGTGCAATTAGGCATTTAGAAAAGGGGCGAGTGGTAGTATTTGGCGCAGGTACTGGGAATCCTTTCTTTACTACCGATAGTGCAGCGACTTTACGCGCGGTAGAGATTAGCGCTGATGTCATCATTAAAGCGACAAAGGTTGATGGTGTCTATGATAAAGACCCTCATAAATTTTCTGATTCTAAAATGCTTGAAAGCATAAGCTATGATGAGGCACTAAGAGATCATATTAAGGTAATGGACGATACAGCTATTGCTCTTGCAAAAGATAATAAATTACCGATTTTAGTGTGCAATATGTTTAGAGAAGGCAATTTGCTTGATTTGCTTAAATACAACAAAGGCATTTGTTCAATAGTGAAATAGGAAATCAAAAGCAAAACTAAATAAAAAAAAAGATAGAATCAATAATTTTACAATTTTACACTAAGGAATACTATGGACACATTACGAACAGAGGAAATTGCAGCAAAGGCTCTTAAACGAGTGCATAATGATAGATATTTGCTTGCAAGTTTAATTTTTGAACGCGTGAGAGAACTTGGAGAGGGGGCAAAACCGCTTGTAGATATGGACGTTAAAATACATAAATTACCCGATATTGCTATGCGAGAAATTGCTGAAGGAAAAGTAGAACTCACTTCCATTGAGGATAAGGAATAGGGAGAGGTTTTGGATTTTTTTACCCAACTCGCCCAAATTAATTCCGTAGAATCTGCCCTTGCCAAGCTTCATTCGCTTGCACAAGTTACGCCTAAGGTGCAAAAAGCCATTGATGTAGCAACTCTTGCACACGAAGGGCAGCTTCGTAAAAGTGGGATTCCCTATGTGGTTCATCCCTTATGTGTAGCGTGTATAGTGGCATTTTATGGTGGCGATGAGACGATGTTATGTGCTGCACTTTTGCACGATGTGGTAGAGGATACATTGTACTCACTTGAAGATGTGCAACGCGAGTTTGATTGGGACGTAGGACATTTAGTTGATGCGCTTACAAAGATTGTGGAGATTCGTAACGAAGAATTAAGTAATAATTTTAATGAGAAACTTGCGGCTTCTGCATTAAGCTTTCGTAAAATGCTTCTTGCTTCAATCAAAGATATTCGTGCGCTTGTGATTAAAATAAGCGATAGAATGCACAATATGCTTACCCTTGATGCACTGCCACCGCATAAGCAAAAACGTATTGCAGAAGAAACACTTATGGTATATGCGCCTATCGCTCATCGTTTGGGTATCGCATCGCTTAAAAGTGAGTTAGAAGATAGGAGTTTTTTTTATATTTTTCCTCAAGATTACAAAAAGATTGAACAATATATCAAAGATAATAGCCAGTCTATCACGCTCAAGCTCAATGAATTTACTCAAAAAGTTTCTATGATTTTGTTACAAAATGGTTTCAATGAAAAGGATTTTACTATCAAAAGTCGTGTAAAACGTTATTACTCCATATTTCTTAAAATGCAGCGCAAAGGTGTGGGCATTGATGAAATTTTGGATTTATTGGCTGTGCGCATTATTGTGCCAACAAGCCTTGAATGCTATAAGGTGCTTGGACTTTTACATTTGCAGCTAAAGCCTGTTGTTTCGCGTCTTAAAGATTATATTGCGATTCCTAAGGAAAATGGTTATCAAACCATACACACAACTATTTTTGAAGGAGCAAATATTTATGAAGTGCAAATTCGCACCTTTGATATGCACAAATCTGCTCAATATGGCGTAGCAGCACATTGGAAATATAAAAGTGGCGGGAGAGAACCAAACCTTGAATGGCTCAATAATTTACAATATCAAAATGATACCATTGAGGAATTTTATGAGCTTGCAAAAAATGATTTATACAAAGAAGATATGGTTGTGTTTTCACCTACTGGAGATATTTATAATCTTCCTGTGGGTGCAGTAGCACTTGATTTTGCTTATGCAGTGCATAGTGATATAGGTGATAATGCTAAAGCAGCTTTAGTCAATCATCAAAAAGTCTCTTTGCTTCAACCGCTTAAAAATGGCGATATTGTGCGCATTATTGTTGTTGCAGATGGCGAGAATGTCCGTCCTCGTTGCACTTGGATTGATGCAGTCAAAACCTCAAGAGCCAAAAATCATATGAGAATCCAATGTCAAAATAAGCTTAGAGAGATTGATAAAAAAACAGCACTTAGTATTTTAAAAACGATTTTTGATAGTTCCCAAGACACAATTTTGGCTTATTTGAAACAAAATAGACTAGATTCTCATATTTATCGGGCTGTATATGATTTGGTATTTTTAAAAGAGGTAAAAAATAGTATTAGAGGCAATTTTGCACGAGAGGCAAACTTTTTGGGGAAAATTAAAATTAATATGTTGAAATTTAAAACTCTTACTTTTGATAATATTGTTTTGCAAACTAATCGCAATATTAATGAGGCAATATTTGATTTTTGCTGCCACCCTAAATTTGGTGATGAGATTCTTGCTATTAAAACCGCGCAAAAAGCCTATATTCATCATAAAATGTGTGAAAGGGCAATTAGTGAAATGGAACAGGGAAGTGAGATGCTTTTTGTGCAATGGGCAAATGAGCAAAAAGATACTTATAAAATGATTGTTGCACTTGAAAACAAAAAAGGGGCATTGGCGCACTTATGTGGGTTATGTGCCAAACTTGATTGTAATATTTTGAGTGTAGAATATGATACATTGAAGCGGCAGTTTTCAACTTATTGTGAGATTTGTTTTGAAAGCAAAACGCGTGATATTAAAACATTAAGAGAAATATTGAGCAAAAAGTATAAAATTATTGAATTAAGTAGCCTTAAAGATGCGTATTTAAGCTAGAAAGGAAACAATGTGAAAATAAAGCAAGCAATGCAAGAGTTAAAGCGAGGTTGCGTGGAATTTATAGGAGAGGAATATATCCGCGATTTGGTGGAGAGGTTTTATAATACAGGAGAGCGTTTTTGCGTTAAGGCAGGATTTGATCCTACTGCACCTGATTTACATTTAGGACACACAGTGCTTTTGCAAAAGCTTGCTACATTTCAACGATATGGTGGCAATGTAAAATTTCTTATTGGTGATTTTACTGCTACTATCGGAGACCCAAGCGGAAAAAGTGAAACAAGAAAACCCTTAAGTAGGGAGCAAGTGGAGGCAAATGCTCTTACTTACAAAGAGCAAGTATTTAAAGTGCTTGACCCTCAATATACGCAGATATGCTTTAATTCTAAATGGCTTAATGAATTAGGTGCGCTTGGGCTTATTACACTCACTTCGCATTTTTCTGTGGCTAGAATGCTAGAACGTGATGATTTTACTAAACGTTATAGTAATAATCAATCCATTTCCATAGTGGAATTTATATATCCACTTTTGCAAGGTTATGATTCTGTTGCTTTAAATTGTGATATTGAATTAGGTGGCAATGATCAAAAGTTTAATCTTTTAGTTGGGCGAAGTTTGCAGAGGGCTTACAAACTCAATAAGGAGCAATCAGTGATGACAATGCCACTTTTAGAAGGGCTTGATGGAGTGCAAAAGATGAGCAAATCACTTAATAATTACATTGGTGTTACAGAATCTGCAAACACAATGTATGCTAAGATTCTAAGCATTAGCGATGAGATGATGTGGCGATATTATGAGTTGCTTTCGTCATTGTCATTACAAGAGATTTTTGCGCTTAAAGAGCAGGTAAATGCGGGGAATGCTCACCCTAAAGTAGTAAAAGAACAACTTGCTTTAGAAATAACTACGCGTTATCATAACATTGATTTAGCAAAACAAGCTAAAATAGCATTTGACAATGTGTTTAGTAAAGATGAAATACCTACGGATTTAGCTGTATTTACTTGCAATGAAGGTGAGTGGATAGCTAAAGTACTTGTAATTGCGAGGCTCTGCGAATCTACTTCGCAGGCACGGAGGGATATTCGTGCAGGGGCATTGAAAATTAACAAAGAAAAGATAACGAATGAAGAGCTGAAGTTATCAAAGGGTGAATATATTGTTCAAATTGGCAAGAGACGTTTTGCAAAAGTGATTATATCGTAAGGATTGCGTGATGGGATTAAAACCGCTTAAAATAGGTAAGCACACGATAAAATATCCAATTTTTCAAGGGGGTATGGGTGTGGGTATCAGCTGGGATAGACTTGCTGGTAATGTTTCTAAAGAGGGTGCGCTTGGTATTATTAGTGCAGTAGGCACAGGGTATTACCAAAAAATGCAATTTGTTGAGAAAATTACTCAATCTAAACCTTTTGAAGCTATTAATTTTTATTCAAAGCACGCACTCAATGAGATTTTTAAAAATGCACGTAAAATATGTGGGAATAATCCGCTTGGAGCAAATATTCTTTATGCGATTAATGAATATGGGCGAGTAGTGCGTGATGCGTGTGAAGCTGGAGCAAATATTATTGTAACAGGCGCTGGATTACCCACTAATATGCCTGAATTTACAAAAAATTTTCCTGATGTAGCACTTGTGCCCATTGTATCTTCAGCTAAAGCATTGAAAATTATTTGCAAACGTTGGATGGATAGATATGCAAGAATCCCAGATGCAGTAATAGTAGAAGGACCGCTTAGCGGCGGACATCAGGGCTTTAGTTATGAGGATTGCTTTAAGCAGGAATATCAGCTTGAGAATGTTCTTCCTCAAGTAGTTGATGAGGTAGAAAAATGGGGCAATATCCCTGTCATAGCTGCTGGAGGTATTTGGGATAGAAATGATATTGATAGAATGCTTTCTTTGGGTGCAAGCGGAGTGCAAATGGGAACAAGATGGCTTGGCTCTGAAGAATGCGATGCAGTAGCCTATCGTGATTTAATGCCTTCTGTGTCTAAAGAAGATATTGAGCTTGTTAAATCTCCTGTGGGCTATCCTGCTCGTGCAGTTAAAACGGGAATTTTTGATAGAATCGCACAAGGTAATGCGCCAAAGATTCGTTGTATAAGCAATTGTGTTTCACCTTGTCATAGAGGGGTAGAGGCAAAAAAAGTAGGGTATTGCATCGCAGATTCTTTAGGGCGTGGATTTATGGGCGATAGGGAGCAGGGATTATATTTTACAGGAGCAAATGGGTATAGAATCCAAAAAATTCAACCCGTAAGAGAAATCATTGCCGAATTAGTCCAAGATTAGGGGCATAAATGTTGCGGATTTTAGCAATTTTATTCCTTACAATGGTGTGTATGTGGGGAGAGCATCGTATAGTAAAAATGGTGCCTTTTGGTGATGGGAATCTTAAAATTGTTTTTGCTCAAGATATTGCACAACTTCAGTGGCAGGTTAAAGAACTTCAGGACAATAAGAGTTTTGTGGATTTTGAAGCAAATCTTACTCTTCCTCGTCGTAATTTTATTTTTAAAGATAATTCCACATTGCAAGTAGCACAAAATACACCAAAAATTGTGCGTATTGTGATAAATATACAGCCCAAATCGACTTTTGATATTATCAAAGAAAAAGAGAATCTCTATATAATGATAAAACCTGTCCAACAAGAAGAGAAAAAGCCTACACCAAAACCAATACCGTTGGATTCTAAAAATACTCAAAACCCTCCCCAAGCAACAGAAAATAAAATATCTCAAGATACGCAGATGCCAAAAGCCACAAATAAGAATCATAAAACAAATGCAGCAAAAAAGATTGTTATTGATGCTGGGCACGGGGGAAAGGATTGTGGCACAAAAAGCGTAGAGGGTATATGCGAGAAAGTAATTGTGCTTGAAGTAGTAAAACTCCTTGCTCCAGAACTTAGAAATCGTGGCTATGTGGTGTATATGACGCGCAATACTGATATATATATTGATTTGCGCAAACGCACAGAATTTGCTAATGCTAAAAATGCAGATTTATTTGTTTCTGTGCATGCAAACTCAATGCCCAAAGGCTCTCCTAAAACACCAAGTGGGGTAGAGACTTATTTTCTTTCACCTGCACGGAGTGAGCGTGCTGAACAAGTGGCAAAAGCGGAAAACCAAGGTGATATTGAAACAATGAGCCATTTTGCAACAAAATCTTTTTTAAACACCATCAGTGCCTTTCATCTAGTTGCTTCACATAAACTTGCCATTGAGATTCAATCTAGCATACTTAATCAAGTAAGAGAGAAATACAATACACACGATGGGGCAGTAAGAGAAGGTCCATTTTGGGTTTTAGCTGGAGCACTTATGCCTTCTGTATTAATAGAGATTGGTTATGCTTCACATAAAGACGAGGGTAAATTAATTGCCAAAAAAGACTACCAAAAGCTTATTGCTAAAGGCATAGCTGATGGTATAGATGGATATTTTTTAAGAAATTATTAGATTCTAAGGATTACAATGAAACAACCTACGCGTATTACAATTATTTTTTCTTTACTTTTCTTTGCCTTTTTTGTTTTTACGAATCTCACTCTTTTTATTTCGCAATTCTCACATTCTTTTTCACATTTATTTTTGATTTTTATCCGCGAGAATCAACTTTTTGACCATTTGAGTATATTTTTCTTTTTTTGTGGGTTTATTTTGTGCAGCATTTTTGTTATTTTTAGCAGTTGTAATCAAACAAGTGGCACTCTACAACGCGTGATAGTGCTCATATTGGGTGTAATATTTATTTATCTTGTTATTCTCAAAATAACTTATGTGCCAAAAACAGAGGATATTATGGATATGTTTGCGATTGAAGGAAGTATCTATCATCGTGGTTTTTTTGAGCTTCTTATAGATTATTTACCACGTATTTTTTTGCTTGTGTGTGCTTATACATTTTTTGTATATATTCCACTTTTATTTTTAATCTTTGGCATTCATCCCAATGAGTATAATCAGATTGGGAAAATGCTTGAAGATATGCGCCCTTCTATCAATATTGTTATAGTCGTGCTTTTTGCTCTCTCTTTGCAGCCGTATTATTATCGTGATAATCTTTATGCTTATCTTGATATTTTTGCATTTTTGGGAGGTATTTTTTTGCTTGTGTGGGTAATGATAAAGCATAAAGATATGTTTGGATTCTATGAGTATGTGAATTTTGCTTTACTCGTGTTAGGCGTGCTTATTTGTTTTATTTGCACTTCTGTGTTGTCTATTTCTGATAATTATTTTAATGCACGTTACGCATTTTTAGTATTTGCTTTTGTGGGTTGGTGTGCCCAATGGATGTATGATGGTATGAAACCCATTGAGGAGTAATAATGGCACTTGATATTTATCCTGCGATTGATTTAAAAGAAGGTAGGGCAGTAAGGCTTTTTAAGGGTGATATGCAGAGTGCTACGATTTATGGTGAGGCATTGGAGTTTGCCAAGATGTTTGAAGATATGGGCGCGAAATGGTTGCATATTGTTGATTTAGATGGTGCGTTTGCGGGTATTCCACAGAATCTAAAATGTATTGAGGAGATTTTGCGCACGACACATTTGCAAATACAAATTGGTGGGGGCATACGCGATGAGGAGCGTATCAAACTTTATGTAGATATGGGAGTGAGTAGAATCATACTTGGCTCCATTGCGACAAAAAATTGGGAATTTGTCAAAACAATGGCGCGCTCTTACCCTGTGGCGGTAGGTATTGATGCACGAAATGGTAAGGTTGCTACACAAGGCTGGGCTAAAGAGAGTGATATGTATTCAGGCGCATTAGCTGAAAAATTTGTAGGCAGTGCTGTGCAGGCTATTATATGCACAGATATTAATCGTGATGGTGCATTAAGCGGTATTAATATATCTTTTACGCAAGATATTGCAAGTCGTAGTGGTATTTATACGATTGCAAGTGGTGGCTTTGCTTCATCAGGTGAGCTTAAAATTTTAGATGAGAATCCTTACATTAGCGGTGTAATCATAGGAAAAGCATTTTATGAGGGAAAGATAAATCTTAAAGAGGCATTCGCATTGTTTGAAAAATAGAGAGTAAAATTTGAAAAAATGCAAGAATGAATCTATAATATATACAAAAATATGCTAGAATGCCTTTTTATTTATAGCTGTATTTAAAATAAGGAGATAACTTGAAACTGCTAGTTGTTGATGATAGCTCCACAATGAGAAGAATTATAAAGAATACCCTCCAGCGCTTAGGATATGAGGATATTTTAGAAGCCGAACATGGTGTAGAAGCTTGGCAGATTATGGATACCACTGAGGGCATACAAGTGCTTATTACAGATTGGAATATGCCCGAAATGAATGGTTTAGATTTGGTTAAAAAAGTGCGCTCTGATGAGCGATACACATCTATTCCTATCATAATGGTTACTACTGAAGGCGGTAAAGCGGAGGTTATTACAGCACTTAAAGCAGGAGTGAATAACTATATTGTAAAACCTTTTACACCTCAAGTGCTTAAAGAAAAATTAGAAGTTGTATTAGGTGTAAATGAGGATTAAGCTTGAGGTTTGATGCAAGGGTTGGATAAGCAAACATATTGGGAAATTATTATCCATCCAAATGATTTTTTAGAGCAATTTGCTGATTTTATTACCCACAAGACTTTTTGTGCGATTGAATTTTTTGATATACTTCCTACACTATCTCCTTTTGCTATTATTTATGATGATTCATCTTGGCAAAGTGCTTTAGATTTTGATATTTTTAAAGCCAAAAAAAGCACACAACCTACGCAAATTGTTAGTCGGATTGCGTCAAATGAAATGGATATACAAGATTTTTTAGAATCTTTACACAATTTTGCTTTGGTGCTTGCTCAAAATACGCAAACTTATGTAGGTTTTTGTTATCATATTGAAGAAAAGTTTAATGATGATTGGATAAAGACATATCAAGATTCTATTGAACCAGTGCAATGCGGGAGATTCTATATCCGCCCCTCTTGGGCACAAGAATTAAAGAAATCTCAAGAATCTTATGATGAAATTATTATTAATCCTGCATTTGCATTTGGTTCAGGGCATCACGCAAGCACCACAATGTGTTTAGAACTTTTAAGCGAAATGAATATACGGGGCAAAACACTTCTTGATGTGGGGTGTGGCAGTGGTATTTTGAGCATAGCTTCTTGCAAACTTGGCGCGCAAGTGTATGCTTGTGATACTGATGAAAATGCTATAAGAGAATGTAATAAAAATATTTTACTCAATAAAGTTATACTTAATGCACTTTGGCAGGGGAGTGTGGCTGATTCTCCTATGAATTTACTACAAAAGTATGATGTGATTGTGGCTAACATTGTTGCTTTTGTTGTGAAAGTTTTACACAATGATTTTAGGGCAAAACTCGCAAAAAATGGAGTTTTAATTCTTTCTGGGATACTTGATGAATATAAATTTGATATAATAAAAGCATTTGATGATTTTAAGATGCTAGATACTCGTTGTAAAGATGGGTGGGTAGCTTTGAAATTGACTTTGTAATTTATTTTGAAAGAAGGACAAATATGGAAAATCCTAATGAAAAAAAGCCACCTTTTAAGCAAAATCCTTTTCTTACTTTTGCTATTTTTGTGATTCTTACATTGCTTTTGTTTAAGCTATTTTCACCTAATGGCGATTCATTTACTGAACGTTTGATGGGGGGGAATATTACAAAAGAAATTAGTTACAATGAATTAAAAGAGCTTATTACTCGGGGTGAAATTAGTTCGGTAAATATTGGACAGACTTATATTAAAGCATATTCTGCCAATACTTCGCCGCGGATTCTCTATACTACAAAAAAAGTGGCAGATTTGGGGCTCGTGCCTTTACTTGATGAGAAAAAGATTGAATATAGTGGTTTTAGCGAGGGTAGTTTTTTGGGAGATTTGGTCAATATGCTCTTGCCTATTTTTATTATTCTTGCACTTTGGATGTTTCTTACTGCGCGTATGCAGAAAAGTATGGGTGGAGGTATTTTTGGTATGGGAAATGCCAAAAAGCTTGTGAATGCAGAAAAGCCTAATGTGCGTTTTGATGATATGGCTGGAAACGCTGAAGCAAAGGAAGAAGTCGTAGAAATTGTAGATTTTCTTAAATATCCTGAACGTTATGCTGCTGTGGGAGCGAAGATTCCACGCGGTGTGCTTTTAGTTGGACCTCCGGGCACAGGTAAGACACTTCTTGCAAAGGCTGTGGCGGGTGAAGCAAATGTGCCGTTTTTTTCTATGAGTGGAAGTAGTTTTATTGAAATGTTTGTAGGGCTTGGGGCTAGTCGTGTAAGAGATTTATTTGAAATGGCAAAAAAAGATGCGCCAAGCATTATTTTTATTGATGAAATTGATGCCATTGGGAAGTCTCGTGCGGCTGGAAGTATGGTAGGTGGTAATGATGAAAGGGAGCAAACGCTTAATCAGTTACTTGCAGAAATGGACGGATTTGGTTCAGAATCTGCGCCTGTAATTGTGCTTGCTGCAACAAATCGTCCTGAAATACTTGACCCTGCATTATTGCGTCCGGGACGATTTGACAGGCAAGTGCTTGTAGATAAGCCTGATTTTGAAGGGCGTTTAGAGATTCTTAAAGTGCATATTAAAAATGTTTCTTTAGCGCGTGATGTGGATTTGCACGAGATTGCAAAATTCACAGCCGGACTTGCTGGAGCAGATTTAGCAAATATCATTAATGAAGCTGCCTTACTTGCTGGGAGAGAGAATCAAAAAGAAGTAAGTCAAAAGCATCTTAAAGAGGCAGTAGAGCGAGGAATTGCAGGATTAGAAAAAAAATCACGGCGTATTTCTCCTAAAGAGAAAAAAATTGTTGCTTACCACGAGAGTGGGCACGCTGTTGTTTCAGAGATGACAAAAGGTGCTGATAGGGTAAATAAAGTATCAATTATTCCGCGAGGTATGGCAGCTCTTGGTTATACACTTCATACACCTGAAGAAAATCGCTACCTGATGCAAAAACACGAGCTTATGGCAGAGGTTGATGTGCTTTTGGGTGGGCGCGCAGCTGAAGAAGTATTTTTGGGTGAGATTTCCACAGGTGCAAGCAATGATTTAGAACGTGCTACTGGGATTCTTAAATCAATGATTAGCTATTATGGTATGACAGATGTAAGCGGACTTATGGTGCTTGAAAAACAACGCAATACTTTTCTTGGTGGTGGCAATACACAAAGGGAATTTAGTGAGCAGCTTGCTCAAGAAATTGATAGTCATATCAAAAATACACTTGATAAGCGATATAGTTATGTTAAGAATCTTTTGAGTGATTATAAAGATGCGATTGAAAATATGGTCAAAGAGCTTTTTGAAAAAGAAGTCATTGATGGCGCACGCGTGAGAGAGATTATTCAAGAATATGAAACGCAAAATAATATGCAATCTCGTCTTATTCCACTTGAGGAAGAGGAAGTCTAAGGAGGGCAATATGACAACGACTACACAATTCATTGCAAAACAGGGTTGGTTGGGTGCAATAGTGTTATTTGTGGCATTTGTATTAAGTGTGTGGCTTGATTGGAGTGTCTGTGCATTTGTGCTGTTTGTGGGACTTGTTTTATGGCTTGTGATGTTTCGTAATCCTGAAAGGATTCCACATATTGATGAGAATAATGCTTTTGTTTCGCCAGTAGATGGTATTGTACGTGATATGAGTTATAACAATGATGAAATGCATATTCTTATTGAGACAGGTTTTATTGATGTGGGTCTTATACGAGCACCTTGTGATATTGTAGAAGGACAATATAGCGAAAAAAAAGGATTGTCGCTAGTGTGCTGTGCCAAAGATAAATGCAAAGAGCTCAATGCCACAATGCGCTTTGAAAGTCTCAAGGAGAGAACATTTTATATGGAGTTTTATCCGATTTTCTTTTCCTCTCACCATCTATTTGCACAGAATAATTTAAGTGTCGGGGATCGTATAGGTTTTATGAAAGCAGGTATGACACGTATTGTTATTCCACAAAAGAAAGCTTCTGTGGAATTTGAATCAAAAGTGAGTATCGGTGATAAGGTATGTGCGCTCCAAAGTGTAATAGGATATATTTATGAAGTTTAATCCACTTTTCATCTTGCCTAATCTTTTTACTGCAGGAAGTATCTTTTTGGGAGTTTTGAGCGTGATTTATGCCTCAAAAGGGAAATTTGAAATAGCGTGTTGGCTGATTTTAATTTCAATGATATTAGATGGATTTGATGGTAGAGTTGCGCGACTTACAAATACCGCAAGTAAGTTTGGTGTAGAGTTTGATTCTCTAGCAGATGTAGTAGCATTTGGTGTGGCTCCAGCAATGCTTTTGTATTTTTATATTGGTATGGATTATGGGCGTTTGGGTATGAGTGTCCCAGCTATTTTTGTTATCTTTGGTGCAGTGCGTTTGGCACGTTTTAATATCACTTCAAGTTCAGAGCCAAATTTTTTTATTGGGTTGCCTATCCCTTCAGCTGCTGTAATTGTAATGCTTTGGGTGCTTATTGACTTACAATATGGATTTATAAAAGCCTATGGGTATGAATATATAATGTTAGGCGGAAGTTTTATTATCAGTATCTTGATGGTGAGCAATATTCGCTATCCGAGTTTTAAGAAGATTAAGTGGAATTTTAAATCTTTTATTGCGGTGATTTTATTGCTTGGCATTATTTATATTTATCCGCAAGAAACACTATGTGCGTTGATGAGTGGATATGTGGTATATGGTATTGTGCGTTGGATTATTATTACAATACGTTTTAGTATAAAGTCTAACCATAAGGACAAAAATCCATAAAGTTAGATTTAGTGATTTTGTGCTAAACTAAGCTATTTTTCAAATTTGAGGTGTGATTATGTCTAAAACAAGTATGTCAAATATTGACCAAGTAACAAGTCTCCACAAGAATAATGAACTTCAGCTCCTTTGTTTTCGCCTAGAAAAGGGAAGAGATTTATATGCTGTCAATGTTTTTAAGATTCGTGAAGTGATTAAATATAGTGGTGCGCTCACTGTGGTTACACACGAGAATAATAGCCTTGTGGAAGGGCTTATCACCATTCGTGAATTAACTATCCCACTCATTGATATGCGCAAATGGTTTTTTTATGATAGCAATAATAAAAGTAAAAATTTGCGTGATTATGGGGTAAAACGAGCAGCGGGCGAAGAGGATATTATTATGATTTGTGAGTTTTCGCGTTGGACGATAGGAGTTAGAATCTACGAAGCAGATAGGATTCTTAACAAAAAATGGACTGAAATAGAACAAGGTGTGGGTATTGGAGGAGGCGGACATAATGGCAAACTCGTAAGTCGCACACGTTATTTTGATGGACGCTTAGTGCAAGTAGTGGATATTGAAAAGATGCTTATTGATGTGTTTCCGTGGATTGAAAAAGATAAAGAAGAAGGGATTGCTAAAATTTCTCAAGTAGAAACAACAAAGAGCATTCTTCTTGCCGATGATAGCCCCACGGTGCTACGCACAATGCAGCTTATTCTCAATAAGCTTGGTGTGGTGCATCACGATTTTATCAATGGCAAACACTTACTTGATTATCTTTTCGCACCTACCACAGATATTAATTCTATTGGTATGATTATTACCGACCTTGAAATGCCTGAAGCAAGTGGTTTTGAAGTTATTAAACAAGTGAAAGCAAATCCTGCTACGGCACATTTGCCTATCGTGGTAAATTCATCTATGAGTGGGAGTAGCAATGAAGATATGGCGCGTTCGCTTAACGCTGATGAGTTTATCTCTAAATCTAATCCTGTGGAAATTGAAGCTGCAGTAAGGCGCTTTGCCCTCAAATAAAATGCGCCAACTCTCTACACTTTTTGCTCTCCCCTCTCCTGCATATGTGCTTGAGGAGGAGAGGCTTAATGCGAATCTTGCTCTTTTAGATTCTATCCAGCGGCAAAGTGGTGCAAAAATACTCTTAGCACTCAAAGGTTATGCTTTTTGGCGCGTGTTTGGGCATCTTAAAAAAACTCTAAGTGGTAGCACAGCAAGTGGGCTGTATGAAGCGAGATTAGGATATGAAGAGATAGGCGGTAGGAGTGAGGGTAAAGAAGTATGTGTGTTTTCTCCTGCATATAAAGAAGCAGAATTTGAAAGTATTTTACATTATGCTACACATATTATTTTTAATTCTTTTGCCCAGTGGCAGAGATTTAAATCTCTTATAGAATCCAAAAATACAATGCTTAAGGCAGATTCTCAATCGCCAATTGAGGTGGGATTACGCGTAAATCCGCTTTATAGTGAGGTAGAACCGCGCATTTATAACCCTTGCGTTGCTGGCTCTCGCTTGGGTATTACACCTGATGAGTTCCAAAAAGGCGTAGCGCGTTATGGATTAGATGGTATAAGTGGATTGCATTTTCATACACATTGTGAGCAAGATAGCACTGCACTTGCTCGCACATTGCCACATTTTGAAAAATATTTTGGCACATATATTCAAGAGAAAAAATGGGTTAATTTTGGCGGTGGTCATCACATTACAAGAGCGGATTATGATTGTGATTTGCTGATAAAGCTTATTTGTGATTTTAAAAGGCGTTATAATGATATAGAGGTATTTTTAGAACCCGGTGAAGCAGTGGGGTGGCAAGTGGGATTTTTAATTGGTGAGGTCATAGATATTGTGCAAAATGAAATATCAGTGGCTATACTTGATGTGAGTGCTGCGGCACATATGCCTGATTGTCTTGAAATGCCTTATCGCCCTTCTCTTACAAAGCTCTCCAAGCAAACAGGTTTAGAATCTGATAAAGGTGAGGGCAAAGGTATTTATACTTATCGCTTAGGTGGTCCAACTTGTTTGGCAGGAGATGTAATGGGCGATTATAGTTTTGATACACCCTTGTGTGTAGGGGATAGAGTGATTTTTGAGGATATGCTACATTATACAATTGTCAAAAATAATACTTTTAATGGTGTGCCACTCCCTTCTCTTGGCGTGCTTGATGCTCAAGGAGTATGGACATTACTTAAGAGCTTTGGCTATGAAGATTACAAACAGAGAAACTAAATGATAGAATTTAATAATCTCCTTATGCTTGCCCCTCTCGCAGGATATACAGATTTACCTTTTCGTAGCGTAGTTAAAAGCTTTGGTGTGGATATAACTGTGAGTGAAATGATAAGCTCTCACGCCCTTGTGTATAATAATGTGCGCACACTTAAAATGATTGAAAAATCTCCCGAAGAGCAACCTTATAGTGTGCAGATTTCAGGCTCAAAGGAAGAAGTGATTACAAGGGCAGTAGAGATTCTCAATGCACAAAAGGGTATTGATGTCATTGATTTAAATTGTGGTTGTCCTGCTCCAAAGGTGGCAAATCACGGCAATGGTAGCGGTTTGCTTAAAGACTTGCATTTGCTTGTCAAAATTGCCAATCTCATTAAAGATAAGGCTACCACACCTTATACAAGTCTCAAGGTGCGCTTAGGATTTGATAAAAAGATTCCCAATGAAATAGCACAAGCTCTTAAAGATGTAAAGTCTGATTTTGTGGTGATACACGGGAGAACGCGTGCAGATGGTTACAAAAAGGAGCGTATTGATTATGATGCGATTGCTACGATTAAAAGCCAAATATCATTGCCTGTGATTGCTAATGGTGAGATTGATAGTGTTTCTAAAGCACAAAAAGTCCTCTCTCACACAGGAGCAAATGGGGTAATGATAGGCAGAGCAGCTCTTACTTCGCCTTGGATTTTTTGGCAGATTAAAAATCAGACACAAGATATTCCACCTATTATTAAAAAAGAACTTGTTTTGAAGCATTTTAAAAAAATGGTAGAATTTTATGGTGAGCGTGGAGCGATTATGTTTCGTAAGAATCTCCACGCCTATGCTAAAGGACACGAGGGGGCGAGTGTGTTTAGAAATGTGATTAATAATGTGAGTGATGTTCATAGCATTACGCAGTATATAGAGGAGTTTTTCGTATCTAATGAAATCATAACGCATAAGTTTCCCCAGCTCGTGCATTTAAACAAAAGGACAAGCTAGATGAAGTTGCAGAATCGTATTGTTCAATGCTGTTTGGTTTTGGTTATGGTAACAATGTGTGCAAAGGCAAATGAGCAAGATGAGATTTTACAAAATAATGTTGAGGAAACCCAAAGTATGCAAGAGAGTGCTCTAATCAAAGGCATACGAGCAGCTGATACTGATTTTTATCAAGGTGTAGTGCTATGGGTAAAAAATATTGATGATGCAAGTGTATTTCTTAAAAAAGCTTGCGATGCTAGACACCCCGGGGCGTGCTTGTATTTAGGGAATTATTATGAAGCCAAATCGCAAAATAAGCAAGATTTACAACATAATCTTACAGAATCTGTGCATTATTACAAACTTGGCTATGATAATAGCCTAGAAGCTTGTAGAGAGGGAGCAATAGAATGGTGTGCTATACAAGCAGTGGCACTTATTGATGGACGCGGTGTAGAAAAAGATGTGGCAAAAGGTTTAGAATATTTAGAGATTATGTGTAAGCGCGATATAGAGAGTGCTTGTTCAATGCTGGGCTCATATTATTTTTATGGTGTGAATGTGCAAAAAGATTTAGATAAAGCAAGAGAATTTAATCAAAAGGCTTTAGAGTTAGATTCTAAAGCGTGTGATGAACGCAGAATGTATGCGTGTGTCTTAAGTGCGGAGATTTATCAGCAGGGATTAAGTGTGCCTCAAGATTTGAGTAAAGCAAAAGATTATTATCATCGTGCGTGTAGTTTGCACAACCAATTTGCCTGCGACTATGTGCAAAAATTAAAATAAGATTGTTTTAAGGTATTTGTGTGCCCCAAATATCATCAAATTTTATCCAATCAGGAAATAAATGATGTGGCAAATAAGAGTGTGGATTGTAGCTAAAACGTGCTGGTGCGCAAATAAGTTTAGAGGGATTATTAATAAGAAAAGCTGCCCAATAGCTAAAAGTGGAGTTTGCCATAATGCCATTTTGACAACTTCGCATAAGTGTGAGGTCTTCTATTGCATTACCCTCATCATTACCTTCTATAAATACAAATTCTACTTGGCGATAAAGGATAGAATCCAAGCATTGTGTGAAATGTTGCTTACACCAAAGTATATCATCGCTAAAAACAAATACTATCGGACGAGAAACTTTCTTTATAAGCTCCTTAAGTGCAGCATTATAATAGGCGCTGCCAAGTTTGATAAATGTCCAATGTTTATCTAAATAATAATCTCCTCTGCGAATGTGTAAAAACGCAGAGTTTGGTGTGGAAATAATGTGTTTTTGTAGGATTTGTGTGTGCTCACTCAAAAAAAGTGGTGTAAATTCTTTGCGAAGTATGCTCTCTATCTCTGAAAAATATTCACGATGAGTAAAAAATCCTTCAAAATATGTGCGCGAGCAAAATTGTTTATGAGCGCAAAATTGTGCCATAAGCTCGGGAGATTCATAAGTTATAAGGGGTTTGGTTAATATTTTTGTCAAAGTTGGATAAAAGAAGCGTAGGCGAGAGTAAATCTTTGCAAGAATCAAATCATAATAATTTTTACTATATGGTTTTGGGAGGCAAAATCGCAAAATAGGCAAAGAGATTGCAAAGCGCGTTAATTCAAGATTACGAATATGTGTTTTCGCCCCCCCCCCCGTTTATTTTTGCTTTTTGTAAAGAAAAAAGATGAGGTTGCAAGTCTGAATATTTGGTATATCCCCACGCTGCATCAAGCGCAACTTCATATCCACGATGAGCCAAAGTGCGTGCAAATGCGTATTGGAACATTTGATTTCCCAATCCCCCTTGTAGCAATACTTTCATAACCTATCTCCTTTGGCTTATTATAGGGGCAAATTATATCAAAAATCTGTTTTTTTTTTTTTTTGATATAATCCAATGCCAATTCAGGGATTTTATGTAATAAATGGAGGATGAATGAACAAACTTTTATATCTAATGATGTGTGTCATAATGGTATTTATAAGTAATGGTTGCGAGGATTCCCAAAAAACAAAGTATAAATACCACCCAAAAGATAGAGCGGAGTTGGTAGAGCTGCTTAACAAAACAGATGCCATTCATTTAAGCGAGATTGATACAAGTGCTATTACCGATATGAGTTATCTTTTTTCACGCTTTAGCACAGAGCAATGCCACGATTTATTTGCAGAGTATTTTAAATTTATAGAATCTTTTGTGATTATCACCACTATGGAGCAAGCTGCTCAAAAAGGGGATAAGTGGATTCCCACAGAAGCAGATAAGCAGGCTATGAAAGATTATCTCATAGCACAATGGGAGACAGAGAGGGAGAAGTGCGTTCATAATGTCAGAGGGAGAACAGATTTTAGTGGGATAGAATCGTGGAATGTAGCTAATGTCAAGGATATGAGTTATATGTTTGGGGGTGTGGAGAACTTTAATGAGCCTTTGGGCAAATGGAATGTAAGCAGGGTGCAAAATATGCGCGGTATGTTTGTTAAAACTGCATTTAACCAAGATATACAATCGTGGGATACTTCAAATGTGGAGAATATGAATGCGATGTTTGCAAGAAGTGCGTTTAATCAGCCGCTCAATGGCTGGAATGTGAGTAAAGTTAAGGATATGTCTTTAATGTTTTATGAAACATCGCATTTCAATCAACCTTTGAATGATTGGGATATTTCACAAGTAGAGGATATGAACTTTATGTTTCAAGAGAGCAAGGTTTTTTATCAAAACCTTGCGAGTTGGGGCGAGAAGCTTAATCCTCAAGTGCGGACATATTTGATGTTTGAGGATTCGCCTTTGCAATCAAACCCACCCAAATGGTATAAAAGGATATAAAAAGCACATTTAGAGCAGCAAATATGTGTTTAGATTCTATAAAAGTGCGAGAATCTAAGATGATGACACTGCATTTTGATGGTATATATCGTGCTACCCATATTGGAGAATGCGAAACTTTAGATTTTCCTCACTCACAGCCCTAAAGATGTAAAAATAAAATCTACCGCGTCCTGCCCTGTAAAAAACTTTATACTTACCGCTACAAGTATCATAATAGTAATAAGCGGTGCGATAAAGCGCATAATAATATGCCAAAATGCAAAGGCAGTGTTATTAAAAAAATGTGCGGTGTATTGTCGTAATTGAGCCTTTGGCACAGCCCAGCCGATAAATATAACTGCTAAAAGTCCCCCGAGCGTCATAATCACATTTGCAGAGAGAAATTCAACGCTATCCATAAGCGACTTGCCACCAATAGTGAGATATTCTGCCATAGGTGTGCAAATGGAGCAAATGATAAGAAACCCAAGTGCGCTAATTGCCCCAGCAATGCTCCAAGTCGCTTTTGCTCTGCTCCAATGATAGGTTTCACACACATACATTACAGCAGGTTCAAGGAGCGAAATCGCAGAAGTAATCCCCGCAAAACTAAAGGCAATGAGGAATAAACAAGCGATGGTATTGCCTAATATGCCAAGATGAGAGAGCATAACAGGCAAAGTTATAAAGATGAGTCCAGCACCTCCTCCTACTTCACCATTATATTCATATACAAATGTAAAAATCATAAGTCCAGCCATAATGGCGATTAAAATCCCAGATAGCACTACCCAAAGTGCGCTTTTGAGGAGATTCTGATTGCTTTGAGAGGAGGCAGCATAAGTGATGATGATACCTACCCCGAGTGAGAGTGAGAAAAACACCTGCCCTAGAGAATCAATAAATACATTAAGTGTCAGCGCTTTTTTGGCTTCATTTATATCAAAGCTTAACATAAAATGCACAGCCTTACTAAAAGAATCCATACTCATCGCATAGAGTAATAAGACAAAAAATATAATAAAAAGAAGTGGAGTAAGGACAAGATTCAAAGCTTCAATGCCTTTTTTAACGCCGCGAGAGATAACCAATGCTGTGATGCCCATTACAAAAAACAAACCGAGCGTTTGTGGCACAAAGCCATTTGTATAGAGAGTGTTAAAGATTGTTTCAGAGGTGTGCATATCGTTAGGGAGGTTAAAGCTTACCATAAAGAGATAGTAAAATACCCAGCCTAGCACGATGGCATAAAAAGATAAGATAATAGGACCGCCAATAAGCGTAAAACCAGCCAAACGCCATTTTTTATTTGGACTTGGGTCAAGATTCTCATAGCTTTTAACAGCATTAGCGCCCCCCCCCTTGTTTCCAATAAGCATTTCTCCAATAAGCATTGCAATGCCAAGTGAGAGTGCTAAAAATAAATACAAAAGCACAAACGCCCCCCCGCCATTTGTCCCAGCAATGTAGGGAAAACGCCAAATATGTCCCAAGCCCACAGAGCTACCAAGTGCCGCGAGAATAAAACCGATTTTGCTAAAATTACTCATTGAATAAGCCTTTGTTAAAATGAATATTTTGTATAATTTTTATCTTATCACAAAATAAGTTAATTTTGAGTGGGCAAAAAGAGAGGAGACAAAGCGAATAGATCACATTTTTCAGCTAAGCCATAAAGAACAAAGGAAGATGATAGCAAGAAAGAGTGAGCTTTTATTCTATCATAATGTTTCAAGCTTGTTTGCTCTGCTCTATTGCACTTGGAAATAGTGGTGCAATCAGTAGGTTTGAGGAAAATTATAGGCTCACTGCTGGAGACTTTCCTTGCTCTCCTCTTAAAGTCAATCAATTCCGTCTAGGGTTTAATCATTTATGGATAATTGCGCTATTGGTTCAGTCCTTAATAAAACTGATGAAGGCGAGAGGTGGATGGGGATAGGCTGGGCTGTGAAATATGGCTATGTCAAATTAAAATATTATAAGGGACATATCACTTATCTCCGCTACTCTAATCTCCCTTATGAACTCTCCTTTGCTCGTCCTTATATCTTTAAGTGAATTATTGATAGCTTCAGTAATATCTACACCTTTATAAAATACAAAACCATTACCTTTGCTTGTAGCACTACAATCATTTAACAAACAACCATATTGTGATAAGACATTCATAATAAAGTTATTTTCTTTATATTTGTTACGCAAAGCGACAAACTCTTTATCAATTTCTTTTTGTTTTAAATCTTGTATTTGACTATGTCTGTATAGAATCCACATTTTCGGATTCTATAAATTTTTCTCTAGATTCTATAAAATTTTTTATGTCATTTGGTAGAGGGCTTGTGCTAAGGACACCATAAAATAGGTTGAAGAGGATAAGAAGTTTAAGCATTTGGTTTTCTTTTGGTTAAATTTTCACCAAGCAATCTCGCGACTTTTGTAGCACTGCCATAGGCGAGGTAGTTGCGAATCTCTTGGGCTTTGGCAAAAAATACTTGTGGATTGGTTGTAGAGTAGGCATTAAGGAGATTCTCTTTTGTGAGTTGAGATTGGATAAGCTCAATGTGAATCTCTTTTTCACCTAGGCGAGGATTCCCGCAATGCAAAGCATTATAAAGAATATTAGCAAGTCCGATATGTTTGAGTCTCACAAAGGCTCGTGCAATCATCACATCAATCGTGCGTGTTTTATATCCTAACACAAGCGGTGTGCCAATGAGAGTGGCTTGAAGTGTAGCAGTGCCAGAGCAGACAAAAGCAAAACTACTCTCCAAAAGCGCTGTATTGGCATCAAAGCTAAGCTCAAAATATTGTATATCCTCCCCATATATATCGTGTATCGTCCTCTTGTCTAGATGCTTAAAATGTTCAGGTAGCACAAGAATCTTAGGATTCGTAAGCTCTTTTGCTACAGCAGCAAAAATCGGAAAAATCCGCCTTATTTCACCTTTGCGACTGCCGGGCATAAAGGTAATTTTACCATTTTCAAGGGGTAAAGGCTGTTCTTTAAGCGTGGGAATCTCATCAAGCAAAGGGTGTCCGACATAAAATGCCCTATTTTGAGCCACTGCATTGGGATACATAGCAAGTTCAAAAGGTAAAATCGCACATAAATAATCGCATACAGCCTCTATCTCTTTAGCTCTCCACGACTTCCACGCCCATACTTGCGGCAAGATATAATATATAACAGGTGCTTTGAGTGCATTTTTTTTAAGAATCTTGGCAATGGGTAAGTTAAAACTTGAGCTATCCATAAGCAGCACTACATCGCATTGTGCAGCAAGCTCGCTCATATTTTGAATGGCTTGTTTGAAAAAAGCAAGTTTTTTTATCACATCAAAAAATCCCATAATTGCAAAATCTTTAAGCGTGTAAGAGGGCGTAGCATAGGGGAAGTTGGCAAAAGTCTCTTTTTCAAATACGCCACAGATATGAGTAGATGTATCAAGGTTTTGGGCAAGAAATTTAAGATGGAGATTCGCACTTGGCTCACACGCACTCACAAAAAGGCGTTTGGGTGTGCTATGAGCGCTTTGAGGTTGCATAAGTGTCCTTTTAATTATAGCTTTGGATTTTTTAGAGATTCTTGTGGTGTATCGCGCATACTTTGCATTTGGTGGAGATTTTCCTCAAGCTGATATTCGCTTTTTAAATCGCGCAGTTCTACGAGCAGCTTAGAATTTTCAAGCTCAAGTTCGCTTATTTTAAGCTTCAGCGCTTCTTTTTGGCTTTCTTCTTGTTCTGGTGGCACAGGAGATTCGGAGATTTTTTGCTCAAGGGAGCGAAGGATATTTTGTGCTTTAGTGATACCCTCGCGCAACTCTTTGAGTTTGGCTTGAGCATTTTTAATATCTTCGTGGTATTGGGCGATTTCAATGCGTAGCTTTTGTCGCTCATTTTCAAAAATTCCTACAATATCCCACAGGTTTTGTGTTTGAGGATTGTATTTGAGGAGCTGCTCAAATACTCGTTCATCAAGTTTTTGTGCGAGAGGTTTATCAGTTTTTAGCATATATACTCCTTGAAATATTTTATTCTACATCAAGTTCAAGGTTAAGCAGATGTAACTCTTTACCTTTAGTAATGATGACATTATGACTTTGACACTGCGGACAAGTGCTATAAGTGAGATTTTGTGCTTGAAAATAATGCCCGCAGTCGCGACATTCTAGCTCAACAGCTTGTGTTTGTATCTCTAAGGTAGTATTTTGACACAAAGGCGAATCAAGCCTAAAAGTCTCAAATGCACTTTTTACAAGCGCACTATCTACGCCGCTGCGCTCACCAATGGCAATACAGACTTTTGCTATGGAAGTAGCATTATGCTCATTTGCGTGAGATTCACACATTTGTATGAGTGAGGCGACAATAGAATATTCGTGCATTTTTGTCCTTATATCTCAAAGTTATAGGTGGAATTTTACCCAAGAAGTGCTAAAATAAGCAAAAATTCATAAAGGGATTTGGAGTGCAAAGAGTAAAAACAAAACAAATTTTTGTAGGAAATGTGCCTGTTGGTGGTGATGCACCTATTAGTGTGCAGAGTATGACTTTTAGTAAAACTTGTGATATAGAGGCGACAAAAGCGCAACTTGAGAGATTATATTTTGTCGGTGCAGATATGGTGCGTGTGGCAGTGAGCGACCCAAAAGACGCCGCTGCACTTCAATCTCTAAAAAAAATCTCGCCACTGCCCTTAATTGCAGATATTCATTTTAGATATAAATTTGCACTCATTGCAGCAGAGAGTGTGGATTGCATTCGCATTAATCCGGGTAATATCGGCTCAAAAGATAGAATCAAGGCTGTGGCTGATGCGTGTAATGCACGAGGCATACCTATTCGCATTGGCGTGAATGGTGGCAGTTTGGAGAAGCCCTTTGAGCAAAAATATGGTGCAACGCCCAAAGGTATGGTTGAATCTGCGTTGTATAACATTAAGCTTTTAGAGGATTTTGGATTCACAAATATCAAAGTTTCACTCAAAGCAAGTGATGTGTTGCGCACAATGGAAGCATATAGAATGTTGCGTCCATTGGTGGATTATCCTTTTCATTTAGGCGTTACAGAGGCTGGGACATTACATCATTCAATGATAAAAAGTGCTATGGCATTAGGTGGGTTACTTATGGAGGGCATTGGTGATACGATGAGAATCTCCATAACAGGCGAACTTGAGGAAGAAATTAAAGTTGCGCGTATGATACTTCAATATAGCGGACGACAAAAAAGCGGAGTAACAATCGTATCTTGTCCGACTTGTGGGCGCATTGAAGCGAATCTTGTTAAAATGGTGCAAGAAGTAGAATCTCGCATTAAACATATTAAAACGCCTTTGCAAGTGAGCGTAATGGGTTGTGCTGTGAATGCTTTAGGTGAGGCAAAACACGCAGACATTGCCATTGCTTTTGGGAACAAAGATGGGCTGATTATCAAAGGAGGGAAGATTCTCTGCAAACTGAAAGAAGACCAATTGCTTGAGCGATTTATTGCAGAAGTGGAGGAGCTTGCCAAGCAAAGAGAGGAAGTATAATGCAAGATATAGAAGTAATGCTCATATCTGCAAAACGCAGTGCAAGGATATTAGAGCGTTTGAGTGATGAGCAAAGAAATGCAGTGCTTGAATCTATGGCAGATAGGATAGAATCTCAAAGTAAGATAATATGTGAAGCAAATGCTAGAGACATAAGTGCAGCGCAGAATCTACCTTTGGCAATGCGCAAAAGATTGGAATTAAATAGTGCAAAAGTGCGCTTTATGGCGGATTCTATCCGTGATATTGCAAAGCTTCCTTGCACAACAGGGCAGGTGATAAAAAGTTGGAAAAACAAGGCAGGATTAGAGATTGCACAAGTGAGTGTGCCACTTGGTGTCATTGGTGTCATTTATGAATCTCGCCCTAATGTTACAAGCGATGTAAGTGCATTATGCTTTAAAAGTGGGAATGTATGTGTGCTCAAAGGTGGCAAGGAAGCATTTTACTCAAATATGGCGATACTTCAAGCACTCCATAGTGCATTAGAGCAACATTCTCTCCCTAAAGAATGTATCAGTATGATAGAGGATACTTCGCGTGAGGGAATTTTAGAATTTGTCAAAATGGATAAATATGTGGATTTACTCATACCACGAGGGGGAGAGGGCTTGATTGAGTTTGTTAAACATAATGCGACAATTCCAATTATCAAGCACGATAAAGGTGTGTGCCATACATATATCCACGAAAAAGCACAACAAGATAAAGCACAAGAGATAGTGCTTAATGCAAAGCTAAGCTATCCAGCAGCGTGTAATGCGTGTGAATGTGTGATTCTTGATGAGGTGCTTGTGGAGCAATTTTTGCCAACATTGCTTCAAAAACTACGAGAATCAGGTGTGCGTGTGATGTTTGAAAATGAAGAGTGGCTTAAAAATTGGGGTGTTGCAGATGATGGTTTAGCTGATTTTAATAAAGAATGGGGTGATAAGATTCTTAATCTTAAAGTTGTAAGTGGCATTAATGAGGCGCTAGAACATATCGCGCATTATGGCTCTTCACATTCTGAATGTATCATCACGCAAGATGAGCAAGTCGCACAAATTTTTATGCGTGCAGTTGATGCGGCGTGTGTGTATTGGAATGCTTCTACACGATTTAGCGATGGTGGGGAGTTTGGCTTTGGTGCAGAGGTGGGCATTTCTACCTCTAAGATTCACGCACGAGGTCCTATGGGTATAGAATCTTTGCGCAGTTATAAGTATTGTATTACAGGCAATGGACAAGTGAGGTAGGGCAATGGGGCTTTTTAAAAAATCATTTTCTATGCGTTGGTTTTATTTTGCTCTGCTTTGTGCTGCTTTTTTAAGTGCTATGAATTTTAATCTTTTTATTTTTATTTATCAGAGCATTGATGAAAGTGCGACTTTATGGCAGCATATCGCTTTTGTGCCTATGGTATTTTTGCTTTTATTTGTAATTTTAACACTTTTTCTTGTGCCATATTTGAGCAAATTTGGCAGATAAAAAGGCGGATTGATGTTAGGGTTTATGAGGAAATTAAGTGCTTTATTATCGTTTGTGGTAGCTCCTTTGGCTTTTGCTGATGATTTGACATATTCTTCTGATATGTATGATAGCGGCGGAGTTTTTGTAGGAATGGAATTAGGAGGAGCTGGGATTGCGGATTTTAGCGCAGGTATCATTGGAGGCTATGCGTATTACTTCACACAATCCTATCAAAATATTGATTCTTTTAGACAAGGGATACGGGGCATTGTGGGCATAAATTGGGGTTTGTATAAGCATAATAGATTTGATATGCAAAATGGGAGCAGTTCTGAAACCTCTAGTAATTCTTTCTATACGCGTGTCGGAGTAGATTGGATTATAGATTTTAATCCTCAAGATACATTTGTATGGGGTGCTTTTGCAGGGCTTAATATAGGACATTTTAAAGTTTTTACTTCTGATTCTATTCCTCTTACACATAGGGGGTTTAATTTAGAGGGGCATATTGGCGGGAGCTTGACTTATAAGCAGATACATAAACTTGAATTGCTCTTTGGTTGGGGATATTCTAGGTCAGCATTGCGGTATGTGTATATGTTTTGAGGGCACACAAGCAAAGGCTACCCAAAAAATCGGTTGGCGCATTCCTTTAACTTTTGAAATTTTAAAAGCGGAAGCGTTATTTGTTATGTGTGTAAAACCATTGTATCCTCCTTAAAATCAATAAAGTCAATTTTTAAGAAGTGTGTGTCAGTGAGAAATAATTGCACATTTAAGATTCTATAATGCCTATTTCTGTTCGGGTAAGATTATACAACTCATACACCAAACAATCAATGTAGGATTCTAAAGCGGAAGCGTCAAGTGTGGAATCTGTGGTTTTAGAGAATCACTTTTCTATAATCTCAAAGACTTGTTTGATAATTTTAGGGTGTAGAATTTTGCCACTATGATGTGGTAAAACCTGCCTCAAATGTCCTTTAATGTAGATTTTATGACTTCCTTTTTGCCTAGCAAATACAAAGCCATTTTCTAAAAGGATTTTTTCTGCCTCTTTCGCATTGAGCTTAGGATATTCAGGCATTTATTTGTACTTCTATGGGAACTATTGCCGAATTTTTTGTTAAAAGCGTGTATTTCTCATTCTCTTGCAAACTCTCTATATAAAGCTCTGTGGCTTCTATGATATTAGTCAAAGCCTCCTCATAGGTTTCTCCGCAAGATACACACCCACTAAGTGCTGGGACATAGGCAAAATAACCATTTTCATCTTTTTCTATGATTGCATTGAGTAGCATTGCATTCCTTTATGATTAATTCATTTATTATAGCATTATTTGGATTCTATAATTTGAATTTCCTCATTGGTGAGACTATAGAGTTGATACACCAAAGAATCAATGCGGGATTCTAAAGTGGAAGTGTCAAAGGTGGAATCTTTTGCCTTGGATTCTAAAATCCTATCCACTAAAGCAATGATATTATCAACGATTTTTTGGTTTGCTTGAGTGATGTGGGGAAAACTAAAACAATCAATATAGATTGGCATAAGTCTTATAGCACTACCACCTAATTTTGTGCTTGATTTTTCAATAAAAAACCAAAAAAGTTTAGAATTTAAGACTCCTAAAATAAGTTTTTCCATTTGTTGATAGTTTTCTTTTAAGGCTACATTGTGAATGCTTGCATTATGAAACATTCCTACATTATCAAAGCCAAATCTTGGATAATTTAGTAAGTCTGGTATCATAATCTTAGCAGTTCTATAAGTATGAGCATTTCTTAAAGCTGAAAATTTATAATAATTTTGCTCGTCTATAACTATTTTTCTTTGGAGCAAAACTGACTTTAAATTCTCTAAATATTCATAAGCAAGTGGATAATCGTTTTGTAGCGTATGTTTATGTATTAAAATATTTTCTTTATCGTAAGGATACAAAAGATATTTTGTTGCCTTGCAGTATTCAAACCTTTTAATATCCTCGCCATAGCAAAATGGCACTAAAATTTCTTTTTCTATATGAAATCTCCTAAACTCATTTTTTACCTCTATGGTATTTTTATCATTTGCAATAAAATCAAATAAAAATGCCTTATCATTCCCTGTTGATGAACCTTTGGCTATTTGAGCTATATTAGAGAATCTTAAAGGAAAAGATTTTAGTTTAAAAATAAGATGAGTTGCATTATCTTGCATTTCAAATCTAAAATAGTCCAAATTTAGACTTGATTGAGGTTTTAGAAAATAGTTATTGGAAATTATTGTCTCTACATCATTTTTAAAAGAACTCATCTGCTCTTGTGAGATTTCACAACATTTTATTTCTTGCTTATATTGGTAATTGCTAACCTCAATAATGCTGACATCAACACTTGCAGAATCAAAAACTTTAACACCACTAAAGTCAATATAGCTTTCTATAAAAGATTTTTCTAATAAAAATTTTTGTAAGGATTTTCCATATCCCGCCTTTACCCATTTATTAGAAGTTACAAAAGTAAATCTAGCATTTTGCTTTAATAGTTTGAAAGCTAATTCAAAAAAATACACATAAATATCAGCTGCTCCATCAAAACATTTGTAATTTTTTAAATGTGGTTTCAAGGAAGTAATTTCTTGTTGCCTAATATAGGGCGGATTGCCAATCACCAAATCAAAGCCTTTGAAATCCCCAAAAGTATCTTTAATCTCTTGTGGTTTTTTCTTCATATTTCTTTGGCTTTGTGTAGCTTTGATTGCATTATTTGCACTCACTCGCTTTTGTTTTTCTTCAAAAGTTTCTAAATCTAGCACTTCAGGAAATGCAAATCGCCATTCAAAAGTATCACTTTTACGCAGAGATTCTAAAGTCTCAAATTCTTTGTGGATAAGCGCAAGTAAATCCTGCCCCTTTTTGTCTATGGGCTTAGGCTCTAGCTCCTCTAGGGTGGGTTGGAATTTAAAGGACTTTTTCTCTGCATTCTTTTTTCTAATAATCTTTATCATCTCCATACCAAAGGGCGTTTCAATGTCAAAGACAGAATCCCCATAGGTGCGCACAAATGCCCCTAAATGTTTCTCTAAAGATTCCATTATGTAGCCATTGTTTAAAAGTGTGTCTTTGAAATAGGCTTTGAGTGCATTGATTTCTGCGTCTATTTGTGATTTATCGCCTAATTTTTCTTTATACATTTGCACCAAATTATTATAGCGCAGGAGCTTGTCTCTAAAATTGTTGCTAAATGTAGAATCTTTCTTTTTTAACCACGCAAAAGTACCTCTTTGCGGGGCTTTGTCTTTATCATACTCATAAGTGTCAAAATGCGAAATAAGGCTATTCCCACACTTAATATTTATATCAATATTTGGCAGAGTCTCTAGCCTCTTATTAGCTATATCTTTATAAAAGCTGTATTTGAGTAGCTCTATCCAAAGGCGCAGCTTTGTTATCTCGCAAGAATTGGGATTAATATCCACGCCAAAGAGGCAGGATTCTATGAGTTTGCGTTTGTTGTAAAAAAGGGCTTTTTGAATTTTATGCGATTCTATGTTTTCGTGTGCGGGGAATGTGTAGGCAAAAGGCGCATTGTGAGAATCTCGCACAAGGATTTCATCATTTTCTATGCTAAGGGCAATGTCTTTTAATCTCTCATAATGTTCATCGCAGAGAATGCCTAGCTGAAATTTAAGTAAAATAAGTTCATTGAGGGCAGAGACGAGAAAATGCCCACTACCCACGCTTGGGTCGCAAATCCTTATGCTATCAAAAATCGCATTTGCTTCCCCTTATATCCCTCTTTAGAATCTGCGAGCTTATCAATCTTGGCTTTAAGGGATTGCAAATCCGCACATTGCCAATTTTTCGCAGTATTAAACTTTTGCAGCAGCATTTTTTGCAAGGATTGCTTACACATATAGCTTGTGATAAAGCTAGGCGTGTAGAAACTGCCCTCTTTATAGCCATTAAGCTTTTCAAAGACAAGTCCCAAAACCGCAGCATTAATGAGCTTGTCATAATTGATTTTGGTGCGGTTTTGAATATCTTGTGCAGTCGTGGTGAAATTATAAGCGTGGAGAAAGGCAAAGAAATATTCTAAAAGCGGCAGTGTGGAATCTTGCGCAGTGAGATTGAAACTTTTTGACAAAGCTTTGTCTTTATACAAAATAGAATCTTTATAGAGTGCCAAAGGTTTAGAATCTAAACGCGCGATTTCCTTGCCTTGTGATTCTAAGGGGGTTTTATCAAACAAGCTAGAGTTGAGATAGGGGATAGAGCTTAAAGATTGTGGGACATCGGCTTCTCTTTTGCCCTCCTCTTTGGCTAGGATTTCAAAAAAGAGCGTGTTGAGTGTGGCAAAAGTAGGGAGGCAATCCACATTCAAAAAAGGCTTTTGTATATGCTTGAAAGAGAGCAGCATAGATTCTACAAGGCGCAAAAACAACAGGCGGTTATTCCAAGTGGTGATGAGCTTAAAGGCATTTTCAAAATCGCTGTGTTTATCATAAGCAAAGGCTGTGCATAGAGTATCTAAGAGCGTATTTTTGCTGCATTTGCTTTGATGAGCACCTTGCCATTTTGCCTTTGCTCCTCTAAGCCCAAGATGTAGAGGAGTTCATTATAAAATCCCACATTAAGTGTGCTTGCGTCAATGTAGCTTTTGCGCTTTAAAAGCACAGCAGGGCTTAGGGCTTGATAGATAAGGGGTAGTAAAGAAGTGTGCAAATTCTCCGCTAAAAGGCTCTGCGTAAGGGCAAAATGTGTAAAGGCAAGTGTGGAATCAAGGCTGGGCAAAAGCAACTTTAGCTCATCATAAAACTTTTGAGTGCTTGTGTCATTGCCCTCTTTATGTTCGCAGTTTTTAAAGGCTTTTATAATGTCTTTGTGTTTGGTAAATTGGACAAACTCTTTTGTGTCAATGAAGTAAAAATCGCGCGTGTTGCTTAGGAGTATAAAGCTAAGGTTGTTATTCTTGTGTGTAAGACTTTCGCGCAGGTAGTAGAGGATAGATTCATACAGGGCTTTGGATTCTAAACGAATTATATTTGGAGTGTCCTCTAGGGTGTTTGTATCTAAAGTTGTTTTGCCCCCCCCCCCCAATAAATTCATCTTTTTGTGCGCTAAAGGTTTGGTTTCAAAAATCACTTTTGGCGTAGAATATTCATAAATGGCTAAGTCAATTCTGCCTTTTGTATTGCACTCGTAAGCAAAAGTTTGTTTTAAAAAATCACGCAAAATATTCTTTTGGTGCTCTTCTGATTCTTTGTTTTCTACCGCTTTTACAATGTCTTTAAAATAGACTTCCAAACTTTGTTTAAAGCCTTCAAGTGTTTCTTGCGTGGGATAAAGTGGATTGTAATTTGATACAAAATCTTGCAATTTGATAAACTTATAATGCATTCTCTCCCCTTTGCTTTTTTCTTATCATTTTATCATTTTATCTTAATTTCTCTCTTTTTACCCAAAAGGGAAGTGGAAATATTAAGGGATAAAGCTAGCGAGGATTTTTAAAATCTTTAAAGATAAAAACAATCTGCTTTGAGAAGTTTTTGTGATTTTGTAATAAATTTTTATGTTAGAATAAAACGAGATAAGCAAGTGCAGCATAGGAGTACAAATGAAATCATCAACGCACAATAGAAAGATTTTCATCGCGCTTATCATCATTTTGCCTTTATATTTTATCCACATACCATTTGCATATGATGAGGAGATTCTTAAAATATTTAGAATGAGCGAAAAAATAAATCAAGATTCTCTTTTGTTGGGACATATCAAATTCCTTGCGCTTTTTGCATTGTGTATTGCTGCTATCATATTTAAAAAATGGCTAGATTCTAAGTATCAGCTTAAATGGTATAGAATCTGCTCAAGTGTCGCACTTAACCTTGTCTTTATGTTTATGTGTTTTTTAAGTCTTGAAAAATCTTTAGGTTTTTACTGCACTTATTATTGGTCTTTTAATTGCAAAGATAATGCGGAAGATTCCCTTTGCTCAAATTTTCCACCAGAAATTGATATAGCCTATCTCTTTGCGACAATCCCTTTATTTTCTGCATTGGTATTGCTCCTAAGTTTTATGGCACATAATAAAATACTTGGTTTTGTGGGAAAAACTTGGTTTCTTATTTTGCTTGGTACAAATGCTGTGGCTATTTTAATGAATGTTGGTCGCAATGGGGTTGGTTGCTATGATTAAAAACATTTGTGCCCTTAGCCTAATTTTTCCCTCAAAAGTTCATTTACTCTCGCTGGATTTGCGCCTTTAACACTTTTCATCACTTGCCCAACAAAAAATCCAAAGAGCTTGTCTTTGCCACTTTTGTATTCCGCGACTTTATCGGCATTGGCATTGAGCACAGATTCTATCACACTGAGTATTGCGCCCTCATCATTGACTTGTGCTAATCCCATAGAATCTATGAGGCTATCCACATCGCCCCCCTTAACCACAAGCACATCTAAAATTTCTTTAGCACTTTTGCCACTGATTTTGCCCTCTTCAATGCGTTTGACAAGCGTAGCTAAAGTTTTAGAATCCACCCCACAAGTTTGCAATGTGCTCTCCCCCTTGAGCCTTCCTAAAAGCTCTGTGGTAAGCCAAGTAAGCGCACCTTTGGCACTTGCACCCTCTGCAAGCATAGATTCAAAATATAGCGCAAGCTCAAGGCTACCTGTAAGCACCCCTGCATCATAGGGCTTAAGTCCTAAGGTATTGATGTATCTTGCTCGTTTTTCATCAGGCATTTCTGGAATCTCGCGTCCCTCACGCATAAGATTCTCATCAATAAACACAGGTAAAAGGTCTGGGTCAGGGAAATAACGATAGTCAGCTGCCTCTTCCTTGCCACGCATTGAGCGTGTAATGCCTTTGGTAGTATCAAAAAGGCGCGTTTCTTGCACAACTTCGCTTTTGTATGTGCCATCTTCCCACGCTTCAATTTGCCGCTCTACTTCGTATTCAATGGCTTTTTGGATAAATTTAAAGGAATTAAGATTCTTAATCTCCACACGCGTATAGAGTTTGGAATCTCCTTTAGGGCGGATAGAAACATTTGCATCGCACCTAAAGCTTCCCTCCTGCATATTTGCATCACTTATGCCAAGAAATCGCACAATAGAATGCAGCTTTTTAAGATAGGCTACTGCCTCATCAGAACTCCGCATATCAGGCTCACTCACAATTTCTAGCAAAGGTGTGCAAGCACGATTTAAATCAACCTTTGAATATCCCTCTTCGTGGATATTTTTACCTGCGTCTTCCTCAAGGTGCGCACGCGTAACACCGATAGTTTTTGTTTGATTCTCATATTCAATTTCAATGCTGCCGCGTCCGATGATAGGAATCTCAAATTGACTGATTTGATATGCCTTTGGCAAATCGGGGTAGAAGTAGTTTTTGCGTGCGAATATGGAATTTTGGTTAATTGTCGCATTAATAGCAGTGCCAAAGGAAATCGCCTTTTTGACTGCTTCGCGATTAAGCACAGGGAGCGCACCGGGTAGTCCCAAACAGGTGGGGCAGACATTTTTATTAGGCTCATCACCAAAGCTTGTCGCACAAGCACAAAAAATTTTTGTTTTGGTATTAAGCTGGACATGCACTTCTAATCCGATAATGGTCTCATACGCTGACATTCAATAGCCTTTTGTTGTGGAAATATTGGAATATAAAGTGCTAGTATAGGCTAATAGGCATAAAATATTTATAAATTCTTAAAAATTTTTATATAATGTCGTTGAAAACAAAAGTAAATGTTATTACAAAATAGAGCTAGAGATGACGATATATAGGTTAGTTAGAACCTTTAGAATCTTTTATTTGAGACAATGAGGAGTAAGCAAAGTGAAGAGAATATTCTTAATGGGCTGTATCGTAAGTTTGATATGTGCTGAAGAATTGCAGATTCCCAAGCTTGATGTAGCACCTCATACGCTTTCTTCTACTCAAAATGTTGAAGAAAAGGATAAAGATGAAGATACTAAAGTAAAGGCTCAAGTGAGTAAAAATTTCTCAATTATGGCAAATACCATCGCCAATGAGGGATATTCAGAGTTTGAGCTTGAAACGGGCAATACTCATTTGAATGAATTTGAAGCACCGATGTCTCGGTATGGTGTTGGTATAGAGCTGAATTATTCTCTTAAGCCTAATGCGGGTGTAAAATTAAATTTTTTTGTATCAAATATCTTAGAGATTGATTCACAAAGGCGAGGGGGCAAAGTCAAAACTTATGATAACGCACAACGTTACGAAGAAAATGCTTATGATTATGGCACTAGAGTAATGTATCCTGTATGGGCAAATAGCATTGGTATGGTTCTCACTATCCTCAAATCTCATCGCATTGTGCTTACATTAAGGCAAACGCAGCTTTCAAATAACGATGCGCTTTTAGCATCATCTCCACAAGGAGTCGGTGCGCCTGTTGTAAGAAATGTCGCCCAAGCAAATTCCTATACTAACCTTTATGCAATTACTACACAAGTTTTTTTGACATATAGCTATGTGTTTTAATGAGCTTTGATATAATACGCTCATTACAATAAGTGAGGATATTATGAATAAAGTAAGTGTGTTTGGTGGAGGAGCGTGGGGTAGAGCATTAGCTTTTGCATTGGCTGAAAAAAATGAGGTAAGAATCATATCACGCAGGGATATTGGTCCTTTGCTTGAACCTTTAAATCAAAGTCTAGTAGCATTAAATTGCGCACCAATTATGCAAGTTTCTCATAAAGAGGCATTAGATGCGCAGTATTTTGTTATGGCAATAGCCACAAGTGCGTTGCGAGAATGGTTAGCAGTAGCTCATTTGCCTCAAGAGATAAAGATTCTCTGTGCGAGCAAAGGGATAGAATCTGGAAGTGGTGCATTTGTGAGTGATATTATGGAGGAGCGCATTGCTCATAAAAGTATCGCCTATTTGTGCGGTCCTAGCTTTGCTTCTGAAGTGGTGCATTCTTTGCCTTGCGCACTTGTCATTCATTCGCGCAATCTTGAGTTAAGTCGCGAATTTGGCACTTTGATGCCACATTTTATTAAAACTTATGTAAGTCCTGATGTGGTGGGTGGAGAAGTAGCTGGAGCATATAAAAATGTGATTGCCATAGCAGGAGGTATTTGTGATGGGTTGGCATTTGGTATGAATGCAAAAGCCTCTCTTCTTGCGCGAGGACTTGTAGAAATGAGCCGATTTGGAGAGCATTTTGGCGCAAAAATGGAGACATTCTTGGGGCTTTCTGGTGCTGGAGATTTATTTTTAACCTCAAATTCTACAATGTCGCGTAACTATCGTGTAGGACTTGGATTGGCGCAGGGAAAAGCAATCAATGAGATTCTTAAAGAGCTTGGTGAAGTAGCTGAAGGTGTGATTACCGCAAAAGCAATTACAGAAATAGGACAAAGGGAAAATATTTATACGCCTATTGCGAGAGAAATTAACTTGATTATTAATGGAAAAAATGTGAGGGAGAGTTCAAAAGCATTGATGGCATAGCCCAAAAGGCTATGCAAAGAGAGAAAGACTTATTTTTTAGCTTTTGCTACTTGGTCTTTCAAGCCTTTTCCGGGGCGGAACTTAGGCACAGCCTTTTCTTTTGTTTGGTAAGTTTTGTTTGTCCCGGGAACTTTGCCGCTTTTAGCTTTTTGAATAGCTGTTTCAAATTTACCAAAACCGACAAGCTCTACACTTTGTTTTTTAGAAAGAGCTTTGGAGATAGCATCCACAAAAGAATTTACTGCTTGTTCAGCATCTTTTTTTGTGTTGTAGTCACCAACTTTCTTAACCAAATCTACAAACTCAGCCTTGTTCATTACAAACTCCTTGATGTTAAATTTTGAACGCTCACATTCTATACAATTTTAAGTCTTAAGTCAAGGTATATGTGGATATTTTGCATAAATTCATTACAAAAAGCATTACTTAAACATTTATTTTATACCCCCCCCCCCATTAATTAGCATTTTCAAGAAATTTTTTTGCCGCTTTGATTTGTTCCATATTGATTCTAGTTTTAAGTTGTTTGGCTTCTAAGAGCATCTTAGTTTGCTTAATCAACTCAAGAGCTTGGAGCTTTGTCTCAAGTGGAGCATTTGGAAGATCCTGTGGGAGGTTACTTACAAGAAGAAAGGCTGCTTGGTCATCTTCACGAAGTAGAGCGACTTTAAGTTTATCGAGCCAATTCATCTTGATTAATTTCTCGCCACGCTTCTAAAAGTCCTTTTGCCACATTCATTACAATGTCAATTTTATTTGTGTCATTGGCAACATTGGCTTGTGTAAGGAGTTTGATTTGATGGGTATAAAGTCCTGTAAGATATACAGCTACCTCGCCACCTTTATCATAATCAAGCGTATTAAGAAGCTCGGTAAAAATATCAGTAGTGCGATTAATATAGTAGATTTTTTTTTCAATATCTTCAGCTTCCATATGCCGCTTGGCTTGAGCACAGAATCTTAAAATACCTTCATAGAGCATTTCTACAAGTTTTACGGGGGATTCTACTGAAACTGAATTTTGTTGATAGAGACTATAAGCATTGTTGCCATACATTGGTTACTCCTTATTTTTTAGCTACGGATTGATCAATCATCAGTTGAACACTGCTAAAGGCATTATTGGTTTTAGAGATTTGAGAATCATAAGCTGCAAATCTCTGTGCCATAATGTCATAGCGTGTATTGAGCTGTTCAACTGCTTTTTTTCTATCTTCGCGTAGTTTTTTATCATCTTTTGTGAGGCTTTCCTCAAGCACTTTAAGCCGTGCATTTGGTCCATTTAAGAGTCTATCAATCTCTTGATCAAATTTTTTAAAAACGCCATCAATTCGCACTTCTTTAAATTCTGTCGTTTTCATACTCCCACTGAAAAGTTCTTGAGTGCCTTCTGGGTCAGAGCTCAAAGCCATTTGGAGCTTGCTCACATCAAGGCTCATCACACCCTTTTCGTTCAAAGAAAGCCCATATTTTGCAAGTCCTTTGAGTTCTGTTTCTGTTTGGATTGTTGTAGAAAAGATACGATTAAGGCTAGGGCGTATCATACGAATATCGCTATTGCCATTAAATACACCAGCAATTTTAGAATCTTCGTCATAACGTGTAACATCATCAAGTTTTAAAGCAAGGTCATTATAAGATTCAACAAATTTCTTCACATTTTCTATAATCTCTTCATCATTGCGTGTAATGCTAATCACAGCAGGTTTTCCCGGTTCGGTAGTAGTAAGAAACTCAATATTAACCCCATTGACAATGTCATCAACATTATTTGTGGGACGTTTCATTGAGATACCATTATATGAAAATCTTGCATCTTCTGCTTTTTGAACATTGCGTATTTTAAAAAGCTCTTCTTGCGTTTTGGTATAATCCATCGTTATGCCAGCTTTCAAGCCCAAATCCTCAAGAGCTTTTTTGCTTTGGGGGTCATCATTTGCATAAATATTTACTTCTCCTGTATCGGAGTTAATCACAAGTTTGCCCTCATCATTGACAGAGCCATAGATTCCAGCGATATTATTGATTGCTTCGGCAATGGCTTGTGCATTTTGGGTAGATGTATTTTTTTCTTTTGTAAGTGTAGAAAGGTCAAGTGGGACGCTGCCTATATTGATTGTGCCTGTAAGTTTTCCTGCTCCTATACTTTTAGTTGCCACCATTAAGTCTTCTTTGCCATTGTTTTTGTTTTCTGTGCCAAAGCCTAAACTTTGTGCTTTAGCACCCTGAAGTTCAATGCTATAACCGCGTCTATCATTGAGAGTGAGCGCATCACTATTTGCGCCCCCTATACCGATATTAATATCATTATCAAGCAGTCCATCAAAGTCTGAATCATTTTTAATTGCAGCAATAATAGCTTCTTTAAGAGCTTCTGCGTTATCTTGAGTTTTAGATTCTGTTGCAGTTTTGGAAAGTTTGATGGCAAGAGTTTTCTCAATGCCTTTTTTGTCCTTAAGCGTAATGTTTAAATCTCCATCATTAAGAGCAAAAGCACCAGAGGGAACGACAGAGCCACTTGCAGTTGAGCCAAAATATATGCGGGAAGATTCACCTGTATCTTTTGAATTAACCATAAGCTGATAAGGGTTTGAGCCACCTGTTTTCATCACGATTCCCATTACTTCGCCTTTTGTTGTATCTGTGATGAGCTGTGCTACCTCGCCTAATTCCATACCTGCTTTAATATCAATTTTATAATCACGTCCTTTGTGGTGAAATTTTAATACAGAATCTTTTTGGCTAAATGCAGATTCTCTACTCTCATATTTTGAGCCTATTTCATTAATGTCAGAAGTTGCTACAGAATCTATATCAATTTTAATATCTTGTGTGGGCACACCTGTGGATATATTTGCTTTGAGTGCATCACCAATAACATTACTAGAGCGTCCCAGATAAGTAGAATAGTCTCCGAGCTTACTTGTGCTAGATTTTAAATCACGCAAAGCAGAGGTAATAGCCACAAGCTCGGTTTGTTTTTCAACATTTTGCTCAATTTTTTTATCAATGGGCTTGATAAGTGAAGCCTCATCAGCTTCCCTTAGTTTGTCAATCACATCGTGATTTAAAACTTTGCTTCCAAGTCCAAGCGAACTCAATGTGCCAAGTGCCATATTACCTCTTTTCTTGTGTATTTGTGTTTTTAAAGTTACAAGTTAAATGAAAGATTAACCTTGTTTGTCAAAAATGACACCAATGACTTCACGCATTTTTTTCATCAATTCAATAGCCTCTTTTGATGGAATCTCGCGAATCACCTTATCACCATTACTTTCTTTAACCGTTACCATAAGACCGGGTATATTTTCATTATATGAAAAATGAATATCGGTGTCAATGCGCTTCATTTCGTCATTAAGCTTTTTGCTTAATTCACGCAGTTCATTTTCCAGTTGTTTTTTATTTTCCCTGTCTTGATGTTGCGCAGTTTCTTCTCTTACACGCACTTCTATGGGACGTTTATCTTCCGTGATAGTTTTTCCACTTGTGCTTATCATATTGACCAACTGATTTTTAATGGTATTGTTGGTGTTATTAACATTATTAATATCATTAAGCATAGCTTCCTCCTTGAAGTTACAATATAAACTAGAGGATACATCGGATAAAAATTTTATTTTTTTAGTTGAGTTTTATAAAATCTGCAGGATTGATATGTTTATCTTTTTGAGTGATTTCAAAACTTAAGCGTTCATTGACTTTGCCAATAATCGTGCCTTTTTTAATAGGTGTGCCGGTTTTAATTGCAGATTCTATTTTGTCCATATATGCATAAATAGTATGGATAGCATTATTATGTTCAATAATCACGACTTTTTTAAGTCCGGGTGCTTCTTTGGCATACACTATCTTGCCATCAAGCACATTTTTGACTGGAGCATTCGGGGATTTGGGGTTGAGCATAATTGCTGCATTGAAAATTTTAAATTTATATACAGGATCAAAATAGGGTCCAAATTTTTTTTCAACAACATAATTATCAAGTGGCGAAAAGGTTTTTGCACCTTTATAGGCAATGGTTGGCACATCACGATATGAAGTGCCAAATTGTTTTGGGGCTTTGATGCTGCTTGGGTTTTTTTGGTTATTGATAAAAGCTTGTTGATTAGAGCCTTGTTGTTTTTGTTCTTTAACAATATTAAGCTTGGAGAGAATTTCATCAAGGCTTTTGCGCTCTTTGACAATGTCTTTAAGCTGTTGGTCATAGGTTTTAAGCTCGGTTTGCATTTTTGAAAGAGTAGCTTTTTGTTGTTCTTTTGCCGTTTGGAGATGTTCTTTTTTGTTGGTTTGAGCCTTAATGGAATTTTGAATTTGAGAAATAGCGTTACTTATTTGCTTGATTTCGTTATTAAGAATATTGTGTTTGGCATTGAGTGTTTTGATAGAATTGCGTGCGTTTTTATGCAGAATCTGATAAATATGATATTGCACTACACCATCAATAGAATCAATATCTGCAGAGTGGCTAATAACCATATTAAACGCGATACCCTGCACAATAAGCTTGATAAGTTGGTTTTCAATATGAAGTTTTTGCTCTAAAAGTGCATTTTGTTTTTTTTGAGAATCTTTAAGTGTTTTTTCTTGGCTTTGGGATTTGCCTTGATTTTGTTCTATATCTTTTTCTAAAGCATTGATTTGATTCCCAAGTTGTGTGAGTTCGGCATTTTTTGCATTAATTGCTTTGCCCAAAACATCAAGTTTTTTGCTAATGGCTTTTTCTTGGGATTTGGCAGTGGCAAGTTTATCTTTGTTTTTTGCAATATCTTGGTCAATATTTGCCATACATACATTTATGATAACACATATTGCAATCCAGCCAAAGCCCCTCATTATCAAATTCATAAGTCTTTTTGTTTAATAATGACAAAAACCACCGAGACAATAGATACAAGTATAGATGTAAAAAGAAGAATGACAAAATCACTCCCCATACGGAATATATTGCTTGTTACTTCAAGTGTGTGAAATACTTCTTGCATTTTGTCGTGGTTAATGAGATATGTCATACCTGCAATAATAGCTATCGTTGAAACAATAGAATCAATAAATGCAAGGCGGAATAAAATGCCATTTCTCATCCACGCAGGAGCACCTAAAAAAGCCATAATTTCCATTCTATCACTATGTTCAAATTTCCAAATTTCAATTTGTTTTACCATAAGAATATAACTTAAAATGGCAATAAGTGATGCAAAAACTATAATTGAGCTTTTAATGATGAGCAGGAGCTTATAAACTTGCGAATGACTCTTACTAAAAGATTCAACTTTAGTTACGCCATTAAGCTTTGAAAGTGTTGTATTAATCTTTTGGAGTCGGTCTTCATCTGGGAAAGTAGAGAGTTTGAGCGAATAGAAAAAAGGCAATTCTCTTTGCAATGTTTCAAGGCTTTCGCGACTAAGATCCTTTTTGAGTTCATTCATCATATAATCAGGCGCAATAGCTTTTAACTCCTTTGCTTCACGAATAAAACTTTGAATCTTATCAAGCGTAAGTGCATTTTTTGAAGCAATAACGATAGAATAATTATCAGAGAGCTTGTTTTCGTGTTTGGTTACAGCACGATTGACAAGCATAATGCTTTCAAGGCTAAAAAGAAGAGCTAAAAGCGGGATAATAAGTGCCAAATGTCTCCTAAGCAAATTCATAAACCACTCCTTCTTCTATATGTAATCTTCTAAATGGAATATTAAGCCTATCAGGCATTCGGTGAGTTACAACTACAACTGTGATGCCAAGCTGCTCATTTACACCTTTGAGGAGATTCCAAATAAGCTCACTTGAGTAATCATCAAGGTTACCCGTTGGCTCATCAGCAAGAATAATTGTTGGATTGTGCGCAAGCGCACGCGCCATAGCTACGCGTTGTTGCTCACCCCCACTTAATTCAAGAGGAAATTTATTTGCCTTATGCGAAAGCTTAATATGCACAAGCAGTTTTTCAACTTGGGATTTGCATACTTCTTTTTTGTAGCCATTAATGATCATAGGCAACATCACATTGCGCTCTATATTCCATTCTTTAATTAGCTTATAGTCTTGAAATACGATGCCAATACTACGGCGGAGATGATTAATACGACTTTTTGATGCTTTTTGCATATTGATACCAAAAACATTTAAAAACCCACTTTTAACACCTAAATATCCAAAAAATGAGCTTAAAATAGTGCTTTTTCCGCTACCTGAAGCTCCTGTTATGAATACAAACTCTTTAGCATTAATATTAAAAGTGGCATCTTTAATGACAAGCTCGTCATTATAGCCTAGATTGAGATTTTTTGCTTCTATAATTGTGCTCAAATTTTACTCCTGTGTTAGAATCTGCATTAAATATTTATGCGCCTTGATGGCTGCTTGTGTGGGGATAGGGTTATGCCCAATATACCGAGTTGATATATTATCGCAAAATGCGATTTGTAGAAACTTGCTTTGAGGCTGGTTAAAATCCCCAAAACATAATGCCAAGACATATATATCCCCCGCACAATACAGATTATCAATATGCAAAAACCAATCATTGGCAATTTTCTTATGTGGAAAACTCTTGTAATTATCCAAATTTTTTCTTAGAATCTTATCAAAATAAAATGTTTTTTGGGTATTTTTTACATTTTTTTCATTATTTGTATGTTTGTGGGTGTGAAAAATCTTTAAATCATAAATATTTTTTTGTTGTTTTGTCCATCTCGCTTCGTATTTGCTCGTGATTGCTTGTTGTTGGTTTTTATGTATTTCTAAGCTTATGTTCTTTTCTTGCAAGGCAAGAGAGAGGACATCTTGAAAATATACTTCATCATCACTGCGCAAAGCAAGCATTCCACCATTGTCTAAAACACGTAAAGATTCTTGAATAAATTTGGGTGAAAAAATGCGTCTATGGTGTTTTTTGTTCCAAGGCACAGGAAAATGCACATAAATGCCCTGCGCAATATGGGAGGGGAGAATCTCAAGGAAGATACGCGCATCACCATTAATAATATAGAGATTTTTTAAGTCTAAGAGCTGCACTTGTCTCAAAATCTGCTCAATAGAAGGAGTATGAATTTCTATACCAACACATATAAGATGAGGGTTGCTTTGCGCAAGATGTAAAAGATGGCGTCCCGAGCCAAAGCCTATCTCAATAAGGCAAGGTTTTGCAAAATCCAAAAAAAACTCCATAGACTTCAAATAGGGAGATTGGAGATTCTGTCGCGGAGTATTGTTGTTGAGGTTATGCGAGATGATATTTTTTTGATAGGCACATAGAATCTTAAGCGCATTCTTCATAATACCTGTGGGTTGAGTTTTGGTGCTTTTTTCACATTTGAGAATGGCATTATTTTTACTCTCACGCCACGCTTTGCGTAAGAAAAACTCACTATCTTTATATCGCACTAAAATGAGGGATTGTGTAGAATCATTGCATTGTTTGGCTTCATACACAAAGCTATACCCCTCTTGTGTAAAGGGCATAGGAGGCAATGTAATGTGTGGCGCAAGAAAATGTGGCATTATCTTGTAGCCTTTTGAGATTCTATGGAGAGTTCAATTTCTTGTGTGGGTGCAGATTCTATGCCATTTTTGTCAATGCTTGTTACGCTATATTTATAAATGATACCTTTTTGCATTTCTTTATCGGTAAAGGTAGTATCGTATATATCAATAAAGCGCGCACTTTGTGCCCATATCTTTCCCTCTTTGCGATAAACAATGTAGTTTTGAATACGCTCATCACTTGGCGTTTGCCACGAGAGGGTGGCTTTGCCATTAATCATTTTTCCCTCAAAAAGCAAAGGTGTGCTTGGAGGCGGAAGACTTGAGCCTTTCGCGGGTGAGCTACTCATACGCCCCTCTAAGCCATTATCGCCTAAAAGCACGACTTGATAGTAATAGCTTATCCCATCTTCTTTATCTTTGAGCTTATGTGTGTAGCTTGTTTGATTTGTAGTCGCTAGTTTTTTATAGTTTTTATCGTTGGGAGAATAGAGAATTTTATATTGTTTTTTGCTTACACCTTGTGTATCAGGAGCTTGTTCCCAAGTAATTTTAATCTCTCGGGGCAACTCTGAAGTAGCTTGGATATTTTCAATAGGTGCGGGTTGAGGGATTGTTTTTGCACTCACACTTTGTGAGGGCTTACTTTTGATACCCTCATAGCTTTGTGCGATAATGCGATAAGTGTAGCTCTCCCCATCTTTTAAATCATCATCAAAATATTCTACACTCAAGCGATGAGGGATTGTTTTAATTGTTTTAAATTCACCTGCTTTGTTTAGACGTTGAATAAGATAGGAATCTATGCTCGGATTTGGGTGTGGCGACCAAATAAGCTTGATAGAGCGTGGCTGGTTGTTCAGGGCAAAGACACTCTCTACTGCATCAATAAAAGATGTTTGCACAACAATAGGCTCACTTTTAGGAGAAATCGTATTATTACTGCCAAGTGTGGCAAAGGCATAGATATATTTTGTTTGAGGTTTAAGATTTATATCATAAAAATGCGTAGTAAAGCGATTTGAAATCGTAGCGATTTTTTGTAGTTTTTGATTATCTTTTGCTTGAGCACGATAAATGACAAATCCTTTTATTTGCTCATTATCAAGAAATTTCCATTCAAACCCAACAGATGAGACATCAGCGAGTGTGTTTATAGAATCAATGCGCGGAAGCGAAACATCTTCTTGGAGTTTTACGCCAAAAGAAGAGAAGCAACCATTAAGAAAAGCACTCAAAAGAGCGCATAATCCTATTAACTTCAAGTAATTCCATAATGTTTTTGTGCTCATCGGACATATCCTTTGTGAAGTGAATTTGGAGGAATTTTAGCATATCTGGAAAAATAGGCGCTTTAAAAGTATAGTCTTGTTGTGTTCTGGGGTGGGTAAAATAAAGAATATAAGCGTGAAGCAAGATTCTATCTTGGTAATGATGAGTTTTGCCTTGAGGTTTGTATCCATAAAGTGTATCGCCAAGAATATGGCGTGAGAGGCTTTCAAGGTGGGCGCGTATTTGATGTGTCCTACCTGTGTGGAGTTTGATAGCAATGAGTTCAAACGCTCCATTGTCCGAAGTGGCAATTTTGACAAAAGAGCTTTTTGAATCTCGCACTCCTTTAGGGATAGACGCATTTGGGCGAATGTGAATCTTGCTCATTTTAAGGCGGTTATGTGGATTGCGCCCCATAAAGCATTGCACTTGTTGATTCTCTTTAAGCGGTGCATCAATAATAGCAAGATAATATCGTCCCATTTGACGAGTTTTGAGCTCTTTGGTGAGAGTAGTATAGGCAAGATGCGATTTGGCAATAGCTAAAGCCCCGCTTGTTTGCTTATCAAGGCGATGAATGATTCCATAACGCTCCTCTCCACTAAGTGTGTAAAGAATATGAGCATTGAGTTTGAGCCAATCTACAAGTGTAGGCTCTTTGACGCTTGGTGCGTGATGAATGATAAGATGAGGAGGTTTGTTGATAATAAGTACATCTTCATCTTGGTAAAGAATATCAATGTTAAAGCGTTCATCATCTCCTGATATGGTATATGAAGAAGATAAAGGTGCATTATTTATACAAGGAGATTGCACTTGAATGCAATCTTTTGCTTTGAGCAAAGTGCCATTTTTCACACATAATGTGCCATTAAGACACACTTGTTTGTTTTTGATAATGTGATGGATTTGATTTTTACTCCTTTGAAGTTGTATGCTTAAATAAGAATCAAGGCGTAATTTGCCATTATTTAAGTCAAAATCTGATACAATAATTTCTTTCATTTATCGCCTAACTATGTTTATATTTTCTTCATTTTCCGTTGAAAATGAGATTATTTTGAGGAAAAGCTGTGATTGATAGACGAATTTTAACACATTTTGATTTTATTTTATTGCTTTTTGTATTGCCATTAGTTATCCTTTCTCTTTTTTTAATCAATGAGTTAGATTCTGCTTTGTTTGCCAAACAAGTGAAGTATATTGCTTTAAGCTGTGGGCTAATGATTTTTTTATTTTTTATACCCTTTAGGCATCTGAATAGTGTTATTGTAGTATCTTATGTTATATGTTTAATCTTATTGGTTTTGGTGCATTTTATTGGCACTCAAAAGCTTGGTGCGCAACGTTGGGTGGATATTCCTTTTACAAATTTTTCTATTCAGCCAAGTGAAATTATGAAAATCTTTCTTATGTTGCTTTTGGCTTCTTATATCACAACGAATCCTCCGCCAAAAGATGGCTATGGCATAAAGGAATTTTGTATTATTAGCTTTTTTATTCTTGTGCCTTTTGTTATCATTCTTAAAGAACCTGATTTGGGGACAGCAATGGTGATTTTACTCACTGGATTTGGCACACTTTTTTTAATTGGTGTAAATAAGCGAATCTGGATAGCTTTGGGATTGATTGTCGTTTTGCTCGCTCCTGTGGCATATATAGCTGATCCTCTTAAAGACTATCAAAAAAAACGTATTATGGACTTTATATCAGACAAATCTCCCTATCAAGTTGATCAGGCTTTAATTGCTATTGGTGCAAGCGGATTGTTTGGTAAATCAAAAGAAGATGCCACACAATCACAACTTAAATTTTTGCCTTATGCAAATACAGATTTTGTTTTTGCATATTTTGTAGAACGTTTTGGACTTTTTGGGGCATTTGCTCTTTTGAGTTTATTTCTTTGTCTTATAATCTATATTTTGAGTCTAAGTTTTATGCACCAGCAGGATTATTTTTTGCGTGTAGTAACGGGCTATATGACTATTTTGATTTTTTTATATGTAAGTATTAATGTGTGTATGGTAATAGGATTAGCTCCTGTGGTAGGAATCCCTCTGCCTTTGGTGAGTTATGGCGGAACAAGTTTTGTTACTTTTATCACTCTTTTTACGATACTTGAAAACATTCTTGCCTTTAGATTTGTTTTTGAGTATAATACCTCCTCCAATGGGCGAGGACCTTTAGCTCAGCTGGTCAGAGCACTCGGCTCATAACCGATTGGTCGCAGGTTCAAATCCTGCAAGGTCCACCATAGCTTCTTGCAACGATTCTCTCGTATTTTCATTCATCAACTAAAATTTGTTAGCTCTTAATGAATATTTCTATATTTTTCTTAAGAAATTTTGGTATTTGCGCATTTAGTCTCTTTTTATTTAGCAAGTTTTATGATACAATAGGCATTAAAGTTACACAGAGGTTAAAACTATAATGATTACTTGGATGCAAAAGCATAAAAAGTGGCTCGTTATCACTATTTGGATTAGTGCCATCGCTTTTATTGGTGCTGGAATGGTGAATTGGGGTTCTTATGGGTTTGGATTAAGCAATGATAAAGTGGCACGAGTTGGCGCGATTGATATTCATATCCCTGATTACCAAAGAGCTTATAGCGAAGTGTTTAATGAATATTCGCGTATTCCACAGCTTGGTGGTATCCTTGATGAGGCTCAAGCAAAACAGCTTGGTTTGCCGCAAATTGCCCTTCAACGAGTGCTTCAGCAAGCACAATTACTTAATTTTGCGTATGATTTGGGTTTGTCTGTGAGCGATGAGGAAGTGAGCAATGAAATTATCAATGCAAAGGTATATGTTGATAAAGAAGGTCATTTTAGCCAGCAAATCTATAAACAAGCTTTAAAAGAGCGACAAATGAGTCCAAGTGAATTTGAGGAAATAATACGCAAATCTCTTCTTATTCAAAAAATTTTTAGTGTTATGAATCTCAATATCTCCCAATCTTCACTCCAAATCCCTATGGTATCAGTTACACCCTTAGAGATAGCCGCATTGGAAATGGCAGATTCTGTACGTGATAGACTTATGGTGAAAAGTATTCCCATTACACAGGTGGCTTTTTCATCAACAGATGATGAATTGAAAGCATTTTGGGAAACAAATGCAGATAATTGGAAAACACCTATGGAGTTTAAAATAGAATATCTTTTTGTGCCTTTTAATGAACAACACCCGACAGATGAGGATTTGGCAAAGCATTATGAGGATTTTAAGAGTGATTATTTAGATAATGATGGGCATTTAATGAGTATGGAACAGAGCAAAAAGCAACTCACGCGTGATGTCCAAAAACTTGAAGCCCAAAGCCTTGCTAAAAGGGAATATCGTGATTTAAAAAATGGGAGCAAACAAGGAAAGATACTTGCACTGAAAGATAATGAGCGGTTTTTTATAAAAAATGGTGTGGATTTAGTAATAGCAGATATGAAAGCAGCTCAAGTAGGGCAAGTGTTAAAACCCATAGAAGCCGATGAGGGTTTTGTAACCTTGAAACTCCTTGAGAAAAAGGAAAGTGTGAATCAAAGTTTTGAAGAGGCAAAAAGTGCAGTCAAGGAGATGTATGAGCATACCAAAGCTAAAGAAAATCTTGTGAAACTTGCTCAAGAAAGTGTAAAAAATTTTGTTGGCACAGATATTGGATTTATTGATAGATTTTATAATGGTGCTATACTTACGCTTGATTCTAACCAAAAGATGCGCTTTCTTTCGCAGGTTTTTGGCAGTCAAGATAAAGAGGGCTATGTATTATTTGATGATAAGGTGGTATTATATCGTGTATTGGAACAATCAGCCACACCTAAAGACAAGGAAAATAATATAGCAATAATGGCTAAAAATATCAAATATGGTGCAGTCCTTGATACTCTAGCAGAGAATCTGAATAAAGCTTATAAGACCACTATCTATATTGATGTAAGCAAGTGAGGTAAAAGTGAATCAAATTATATTGGGCATTGACATTGGTTCAACAAAGATTTGTTCCGTTATCGCCGAGATAAAACAAGATGGAACACCCTACATTCTCGGTTCGGGCACACATAAGGCTGATGGTATCAAAAAAGGCTCTATTACAAATATTGAGCTTGCTTCTTTGGCAATACGAAATTCTGTTAATGATGCCAAAAGAGTCGCTGATACAAATGTAGATAAGGCAATTATATCTCTCTCTGGTGCATATACAAAAAGCATTAGAGAAAACGCAGTTGTAAATGTCCCAAGCAATGAAATTGGATTAAAAGAAATTAATCGCGTAATGCAAACAGCTATTTATAATGCCGTGATTCCTGAAGGACACATTGTTATCCACGCGTTACCTTATGAGTTTAGGCTTGATGACCAAAGCTATGCTGAAGATCCAATGGGTATGAGTGCATCGCGCCTTGAAGCTTTTGTGCATATTGTAACAGCAAAAAAATCAGCACTTGAAAATCTTAAACGCGCAGTGCGTGAGAGTGGCATAGAAATTGAAAATATTGTTTTAAGTGCGTATGCCTCATCAATCGCAGTTTTAAGCAACGAAGAAAAAGAGCTGGGCGTAGTGTGTATAGATATGGGTGGGCAGACTTGTGATTTGATGATTTATAGTGGTTATTCTATGCGGTATAGCGACTTTCTAAGCGTGGGTTCGCATAATATCACTATTGATTTAGCCACTGCTCTTAATACTCACCCAAGCACAGCAGAGCAAATCAAAACAGAATATGGCAAACTCATTTTAAGCGATGAAGATAAGACAAAGGCTATTAAAGTGCCTCTTATGTCAAGTGATACAGCTACAACAAATGTAAATTTAGAAATTGTCCATGCGGTGTTATCTGCTCGTGTGGAGGAAACTTTGCAACTTTTGGCAAAAAGCATTGAAAAAAGTGGTTTAAAAGATAAACTTGGCGCAGGTATCGCTCTCACAGGCGGTATGGCAAATCTTGATGGTATGCAAGAATTTGCATCAAGTATATTTCGCAAACCCGTAAGAATATCTAAACCCACAACTATGAATGGACTTTTTGATGGCTTAAAAGGCGCACATAGTGCTACTGCAATAGGTTTGATACTGCACGGAGCAGGGCAACATACGAATTATGAAATAGATTATGACAAAAAGATTCATTACAAAAAGAGTAATATTGTTACAAAGAATGATGATATGAGTAACATTGGACTACCAAAAGATACTATTCAGGAGAACACAGGAAATGCAAACATCATTCATAATGATGATTTTTCACAGATTAGAACTTCAGAGAAGGATAAGCATAGCAATCCTTTTACGAGATTCTGGAATTGGGTTAAGCAAGTGGTGAGTCAATTATTTTAAGGAGAGAGCAATATGGAAGACATAATTCAAGAAATTCAACCAAAAGCACAAAACGCAGTCATTGACAGCAGTGTGAATATAAGTATCCAAGAGATTCAAGATGAAACAAGCAAACAAGGTGCAGTGATTGCAGTCATTGGTGTAGGTGGTGGTGGCTCAAATATGGTCAATTATCTTGCCAATAATAATCCACACAAAGATGTGAAGCTTATCGCAGCAAACACAGATGTCCAAGCCCTTACAACAACACAAGCAAGTCTCAAAATGAAACTTGGTGAGCGATTGACTAAAGGTTTGGGCGCAGGTATGCGACCAGAAGTTGGTGAAAAAGCAGCACTAGAGACTTATGAGGAGATTAAAGCCGTGCTTAAAGGAGCAGATATTGTTTTTATCTCTGCTGGATTAGGTGGTGGCACAGGCACAGGAGCAGCTCCTGTAATAGCAAAAGCTGCAAAAGAAGTAGGCGCACTCACGGTTTCTATTGTAACGAAGCCTTTTAAATATGAGGGTGCTAAGCGAACACGATTAGCTGAAGAGGGTTTGCGTAATCTTAAGGCAGAGAGTGATTGTATTATTGTGATTCCAAATGAAAGGCTGCTTAATATTATTCCTAAAAATTGCAGTCGTAAAGATTCCTTTGCTTTTGTAGATAATGTCCTTGCACAAGCAGTAAATGGTATGTCTAGTGTTATCTTAAATCATACACAAGGTGATATAAATGTGGATTTTGCCGATGTTCAAACTATAATGAATCATAGGGGCTTGGCACTTATGGGTATTGGTGAAGCCACAGGTGATAATGCAGCCTATGATGCTGTGCAGCAAGCTATTGTTTCTCCTTTGCTTGATAATATTTCTATTAAAGGTGCAAAAGGTGTAGTCGTATGTATTGAATCTTGTGAATCTTATCCACAAGCGGAATTAGCTGCAGCAATGAATGAAATTAGTTCTATCATTGACCAAGAAGCAGATTTTATCCAAGGTATGCACACATTATATGATGTGCCAGAGGATTTTGTGCGCATAACCGTGATTGCCACAGGCTTTGAAAAAGAGATTGTAAATGGCAGCAATGATTCTTTACAAAAAACAGAGCAAGAGTTGGCTTTAGAGCATTCTCGTCAAAACATACAGCTTATACGCAATGTAAGTGGAGAAGATTATAATTTATTTAATAATAGCGATGCTCTTGAAGTGCCTACATATCTTCGTAATCAAAAAGACTAGGGATTTAAAAAAAAGAAGTTGTATAGTGGCGTGCTCGGAGGGATTCAAACCCCCGACCTACAGGACCGCAACCTGTTGCTCTATTCAGCTGAGCTACGAGCACAAATTATTTAACTAAGCTTGGCATTCTAACTAAAATTCCTTAAAACTCACTTTACAAACTCATTGCAAATGATAAATTTAAGGATATTTAAACAAAATCCGCGTATAATGCGCCCTTTACATCTTAAAAAGAAAGCAGGTGAAAGCTATGCCAGGTATTAAAGTAAAAGAAGGCGAATCTTTTGAAGAAGCGTATAGAAAATTCAAAAAACAAACAGACCGCAACCTCGTTGTAACCGAACTGCGTGCAAGAAGATTTTTTGAATCCAAAACTGAAAAGCGTAAAAAACAAAAGATTAATGCAAAGAAAAAAATGCTTAAACGACTTTATATGCTCCGCCGCTATGAGTCTAAACTTTAAATAAAAGAATCTAGCTCCTCCTCTTTAGCCTTAAAGAGTATAGGGGAGGGTGATTCCCAAACTCTCTTTTCTGCTACCTTTATACACAAAATGGAGTAAGAGATGAATGAAACTAATCTTGTAGAAATCTCGCATTTAAGCAAAACTTATAAGGATACTATTGCCCTTTATGATATAAACTTACACATTCCTCAAGGCAAAATCATTGGATTGCTCGGACCAAATGGCAGTGGCAAAAGCACATTGATTAAGATTCTCGTAGGGCTTTTGCGTCAATATCAAGGTGAAGTGCTAATTTGTAGGCATAAGCCAAGTCTTTATACCAAAGAAATCACTGCATATTTGCCCGATAGAAATATCCTCAATCCTAGAATGAATGCTCTGCAATGTATAAAGTATTTTTCAGATTTTTTTGCTGATTTTGATGAAAGCAAGGCAAAGCAAATGTGTGAAAATTTGCGCATTTCTTTAGAATCTCATCTTAAAAGCCTCTCTAAAGGCACGATTGAAAAATTACATTTAATCCTTGCACTTGCGCGTGAGGCGAAGCTTTATATCCTTGATGAGCCTATTGCCGGAGTCGATCCTTACTCAAGAGAGAAAGTTTTTGAGTTGATTAAAAAGTATGTTCCCAAGCATTCAAGTGTAATTCTGGCTACTCACCTTGTCAATGATGTGCAACCTATTCTTGATGATGTGATATTTTTATATGAGGGGCGTGTGTTGCATTATGAGAGTGTGCAAAGCCTTGTGAGTGCGTATGAGAATCTCCAAGCCGCGTTTAAAGCCGAAGTTGGGAGATTAGATTCTATGGCAGATTCTATAAATGGAGAGTGGAAATGAAAGGATTTTTGACATTTTTTAAATATGAATTTGTCTCTAGCGCAAAGCCTTTGAGTTTCGCCTATGGTATGGGAATGTTTGCCTCACTTTTATTATGGGCTACTAACCACGATTTTATTTCTATGCCTTTGCGTGATATGTGTGAAACACTGCTGTTTGTCCTTATGGCGAGTGGTTATGCTGCTTTTTGTGTATTGCTTATAGTGAGAGTATTTCAGACATTTTGGGTGGAGATTTTTGGCGATAGGGGATATTTGACACTGACTTTGCCCATCAGCCTTGATGTGATTTTGTTTTCAAAAATTCTCAATCTTTTGTTTTGGGCGTGTGCTGCTGCTATTCTTTCTCAATTTATAGAGATTATTGATAATCCACAAGCTTTTTTGCACTTTGGCTTACGCCATTACTTGGAGTATTTGTATTTTCTTAAATTCCCGATTTTGGTGTTGTATTATATAACGCTTATACTTTTTGTTACTGCACTGCTTAATGCACTTAGAATCCGCACTCTTGTGCTTCTCAAAGGCTTTGGCTTAGTCATTATAATCCAGCTTATCCATACTTTTATCTCTACAATGTTTTTTCCTTATTTTGTTCTTATGGATTTTTGTATGGATTTGCTTGGTATTATTGTATTTTATTCTTGTGCGCGGTATTTGATTATGTATAAATTGGAACTTGAATGAAGCTTTTTAGCAACGCCCTGCTTTTTAGAATCTATATTATTTTGCTGTTTTTAAATACAATCATTCTCTTTGGTTCGCAATATTTTGTTTATACCAAGCATTGGGATTTGTATTGGTTTAGCTCATTTTTTTATCGCGAATTGCTGCTGTGCGTGAGCTATTTTTTAGCTTTTTGGCTCTTTTCCCTACTACCCCAAAAGCTTGGCAAAGCGTTAGCGTGGATTATTTTGTTTTTGAGCATACTTTGTTTTATTACTGATGTATTTTTGCTCTATACTTTTGATACAAATCTTAATTCTTATCTTGTCATTGTTGCCCTAGAGACAAATCCACAAGAGAGCGCGGATTTTTTGCGCAATTATGTGAGTCTCCCGCTTTGTGGTATTTATGCACTTTTTGGCATTTTATGCTTGATTTTATGGCATAAAATTACACCTTTTGCACCCTCACGCAAGTGCGCACATAGAATCTACACTGCACTTATTCTTGGTATAGGCATTTTGGCACTGATGATTTTTACACAAACAAAGCCGCTTAATGAGGATTGGTCGGATATGTTGTATAATTACACAAAGCAGACTTATCGTGCGATTGAAAATACACGAGGA